>NZ_JACJEY010000072.1:0-20991 GCF_014164295.1 Pseudoalteromonas sp. SG43-7 | reverse complement strand
TCAGCTTTCAGCTTTCAGCTATATCATTTATTGCGGTTTTCTTTACTAAATGCGCGGATCTTACGTTTTTGCGAAAGAGTCACTTTATTAGTACGTCCTGCAAATGGGTTGTCACCTTCTCTAAACTCGATTTTGATAGGCGTGCCCATAATTTTTAATGCTTTACGGTAGTAGTTCATTAGGTAGCGTTTATAGCTATCTGGTAAATCATGTACTTGGTTACCGTGAATTACGATACGTGGTGGGTTATAACCACCCGCGTGCGCGTATTTAAGCTTAACGCGGCGACCACGAACCAGTGGCGGCTGGTGATCAGCTTGTGCCATGTCCATGATGCGGCGCAGCATAGCAGTACTAATACGCTTAGTTGCTGATTCATAAGCTTCGTCAATTGACTCAAACAAATGACCAACACCTGTACCATGTAAAGCTGAGATAAAGTGTAAGCGTGCAAAGTCAATAAAGCCTAAGCGACGGTCAAGCTCCGATTTAATACGATCTTTCACGTAATCATCAAGGCCATCCCATTTATTCACGGCAATAACCAGTGAGCGGCCAGAGTTTAAGGCAAAACCAAGTAAGCTTAAATCTTGATCCGAAATGCCAGCACGGGCATCTACAACCAGTAGCACCACGTTACAATCTTCGATTGCTTGGAGGGTTTTGATCACTGAGAACTTCTCAACCACATCGCTGACTTTTTTGCGTTTACGTACACCAGCGGTATCGATCAACACGTATTCTTTTTCGTTACGAGTCATTGGAATATAAATAGAATCGCGGGTTGTGCCCGGCATATCATAAACAATAACGCGTTCTTCACCTAATATACGGTTAGTCAGTGTTGACTTACCTACGTTAGGACGACCGATAATAGCGAGTTTTACTGGCTTATCTGCAAATGCTTCATGCGCTGTAGAATCTTCATCATCTTCAGAATATAAATCGATTAACTCGTCGTCATCGCCTTTACCATCATCATTTTGTGCACTCAGCTCTGCAAGCAAAGGCTGTAAGGTGTGTTCAAGTAACAAGGTAATACCACGGCCATGAGCGGCTGCAATATGATGTACTTCACCCAGTGACAATTGGTAAAACTCAGCACAATTTGAGTCAGCATCAATACCATCAGTTTTATTGGCAACAACAAAGCTTTTCTTTTCTTGTTTACGTAAATGGTTGGCAATAGCTTGATCAGCTACTGTCATACCTACGCGTGCATCAACTAAGAATAATACGATGTCGGCTTCTTCAATCGCCAGTAGCGATTGATCAGCCATTTCGATCTCGATGCCTTCTTCAGAGCCATCAATACCGCCCGTGTCTACCACGATAAATTCATAGCCATCGTAATTAGCTTGGCCATATTTTCGATCTCGCGTTAAGCCCGGAAAATCGGCAACGAGTGCATCACGCGTACGTGTTAAACGGTTAAATAATGTGGATTTGCCCACATTGGGTCGCCCAACTAGAGCGATCACGGGAAGCATAAACTACCTCTTAAAAAAACAACAAAAGGCTTCGCATAGCGAAGCCTTAAAAAAATAAATTAACTATTAATAACTTATAGTTATTTAGCAAATTAGTCCGGTATTTTTACCGCACTAACTTCACCATCTCGGGTGTATAAAATCAGTTTGTCGTCAGCAACAATTGGCTCAATAAAAAAGCCTGAACTGTCGAAGTCTTCACGCGATACAAGCTCGCCTGATTCTTTATTTAGCCAATGTAGATTACCTTCTTGGTCACCTATGGCTAAGTAATTTCCTGCTACCGCAGGCCCTGTTAAGTACCAACCACGAAGGGCTGGCTGACTCCAGCGTTCAATGCCAGAGGTTTTATCTAATCCATAAACAACACCATTACTGTCTACTACGTAAATAGTTTGGGTGTCCATGGCAATGTCACGGTAACTGCTGTATTCGCGTTTCCAGACAACATTACCAGAGCGAATATCTACAGCTGCTAAGTTACCATTATAAGCAATAGCATACGCATAAGGACCACTGATCAGAGGTTGTGTATCAACATCGACTAAACGTTCGAATTCTGATGCGCCTTTTGCTGTAGCAATTTCAGCACTCCACGCAGAGTAACCACTGTCAGAGATAAGTACGCTTAACTTGCCTGTTTCAAGGCCAACTAATACACCGCCGTTAGCAACGGTCGGAGAGCTTTGTCCGCGTAGTGTTAATGCGGGGACTTCTTGCTCATGGCTCCAACGCTCTTCACCGGTATCTGGGTGAAGGGCTAATAATTTACCTGAGCCTAGGTTAACATATATAAGGCCATCACCGGCAGCTGGTTTTGATAACACTTCACCGGGTACTTTTTTACGCCAAACAACATCACCCGTTTCACGGTCAAGGGCAACTAAATAACCATGCTCAGAGCCGATAAAAATTTTACCATAAGCTTGTAAAATACCACCGGATAATTTTGCACTAATGTCGCTTTGCCATGGCCAAAAGGTCAAATTTTCGCGAACATCAGTCTCCCAAAGAGTATTACCGTTTTCAAGCGATAGCGCTTCGACTTTACCAGCACGGTTAGCTACAAAAACACGGTCTTTATATACCGCCGGTGTTAGCCGAGAAAAGTAATGTTCAACACCGTCACCAATGCTTTCTTGCCAAATTACTTTGGTTTCAAACTGATTAACGATTTCAGGCAACACCAGTTCGTCTTCGTCATCGCTTGATGAACAACCGACTAAGGTTGCCATGCATAGCGCTATGGTTGCCGCTGTTAATTTTTTCATGGTAACCCCTTACGCCGTTGGGCTAGTTACTGCTAAGTCATCAAGTTTGATTTGCAATAATGGGTTATTATCAAGGCCACCTGCATCTGCAGCAGTCTGATAAGCGGTGCGAGCTTGATTTGCATCGCCTTGAGCTGTGTATATATCACCTTTAAGCTCTGCGACTGTTGCAGTGAATGAATCTGCAAGTTTAGCGTTAAGCGTTGTTAAAGCTTGGTCGTATTGCTGCTGTGCTATTTGCACGCGAGCTAAACGGGTGGTCGCCGTTGCTTTTAAATCTGCATTGGTAACATTAGTCATTATCCAGCTGAGCTTTTCACTGGCTACATCAAGTTGACCTTTTTCTACGGCTTCTTTAGCAGCAACAAAGGCTGCAAGTGCGCTGTAGTTAGTATCTTTGTGCTCTGCGATAAATGTATCTGCAGAACCTAATACTTCACCACCTTCAACCAGCTGAGTATATGCATCAGAGGCACTTTCAGCAGTTGTAATTTGATTTTGGTTATATGCTTTCCAGCCATACAGGCCACCTAAACCAAGCACTACACCTAGCGCCAGTGATACACCATTTTCACGAAAAAAACGTTTGATCGCTTCAGCTTGTTGTTCTTCTGTTGAATAAATATCCATTACTACCTCGTCTTTTTTAGCTGTTTATTAGCTCAGCTAAAAGCGTTTTAATTTGTTCTAATTCTAAGGTGACCTGTTCTTTACGCTCACGTAAATACTTAACTGTCACTACGCCTTGTTCTAATTCATCTTCGCCGATAATCAGTGCAACGAGTGCATCGCTTTTATCTGCGCGTTTAAGTTGTTTCTTAAAGTTACCGCCACCGGCATGGACCATGATACGTAAGCCAGGTACTTCAGCACGTAATTTAGCTGCGATAATAGGGGCTTGAATGCTGGCTTTATCACCCATCGCTGCCAAATATACATCAGCATTGCGACGAATGTCACCAACACATTCCAATGCTTGTAACATTAACACTAAACGTTCCAGACCCATAGCAAAGCCCACAGCTGGCGTTGCTTTGCCACCTAATTGCTCAACTAAGCCATCATAGCGGCCACCTGCACATACAGTACCTTGTGAGCCGAGGCTATCTGTAACCCACTCAAAAACAGTACGGTTATAGTAATCAAGGCCACGGACTAACTTTTCATTAACCGTGTATATGACGCCTGCGGCGTCTAAACGTTCACATAAATTTTCAAAATGTTCTTTTGATTCAGCATCTAAGTGTTCAGACAGTTTTGGTGCATCAACTAAAACCGCTTGTACATCAGGGTTTTTGCTATCTAGCACGCGCAGTGGGTTGCTGTACATACGACGTTTTGAGTCTTCGTCTAGTGCATCAATATGTTGCTCAAGATAAGCCACAAGTGCATCACGGTATTGCGCGCGAGCTTCGTTTGAACCTAAAGAATTAAGCTCTAAACGAACATGTTCGCTGATGCCAAATTGTTGCCATAATTGCGCCGTCAGTAAAATCACTTCAGCGTCAATATCAGCACTGGCAACACCAAAGGTTTCTAAACCAAATTGGTGAAACTGACGATAGCGACCTTTTTGCGGACGTTCATGACGAAACATTGGGCCCATATACCAAAGGCGTTGCTCTTGGTTATACAGTAAGCCGTTTTGATTACCAGCACGTACACATACAGCTGTACCTTCAGGACGAAGTGTTAAGCTGTCGCCATTATTGTCGGCAAAGGTGTACATTTCTTTTTCAACGATATCGGTGACTTCACCAATTGAGCGTTTAAAAAGATCGGTTGATTCTACAATTGGAAAACGAATTTCTTGATAACCGAACGATGCTACTGTCTCGCGTAAGATGTTTTCTACTTTCTGCCAAACTTGGGTATCGCCCGGCAGACAATCGTTCATTCCACGTATTGCCTGAATTTGTTTTGCCACTGCTAAATCCTAAAAACTGTTTTTTGCGTAATAAAAGATGACTACACAACAAGAATGCTAAAAATTGACCCGTCATTATAGCGTTCTAGCTATAAAGGTAAACGGCAAACGGCTTTGTTTGCCGACTATATTGTATTTATTCGACGATTTTGATGTCGATAGGGGTCTGTTTTTCTTTTTGTGCGATAAAGTCGCGTACATAGCCTTCGAGTTGATCAACAATATTGTTGTTATCAATTCGGGCTTTTTGACGTTCGCCATTAATATAAAGGCCCGAGCGACGGTTTGCACCAGCTAAGCCAATATCACTCACTAACGCTTCGCCAGGGCCATTGACCACACAACCAATAACCGATACTGATACCGGTTCGATGATATCTTCCAAACGCTCTTCAAGTTGGTTCATGGTACTAACCACATCAAACTCTTGACGTGAACAGCTCGGACAGGCAATAAAGTTAATCCCGCGAGAGCGAATGCGCAGTGATTTTAAAATATCAAAACCGACTTTGATCTCTTGTACTGGATCAGCCGCCAACGATACTCGCAGCGTATCGCCGATACCTTCGGCAAGTAACATACCTAAGCCTACAGCTGATTTCACTGAGCCTGAACGCATACCGCCTGCTTCTGTGATCCCTAAGTGCAGAGGTTGGTCAATTTCTTTAGCAAGTAAGCGATATGCTCCCACAGCTAAAAACACATCAGAAGCTTTTACTGATATTTTAAATTGATCAAAATCTAAACGGCGCAAAATATTTACATGGCGCATGGCTGATTCAAGTAACGCTTCAGGCGTTGGTTCGCCGTACTTTTCTTGTAAATCACGCTCTAATGAGCCGCCATTAACACCAATACGAATTGGAATGTTGTGCTCACGGGCAGCATCGACTACCGCGCGAATACGTTCTTCACTGCCAATGTTGCCAGGATTAATACGTAAACAATCAACACCATACTTTGCGACTTGCAAAGCAATACGATAATCAAAGTGAATATCTGCAACCAGTGGAATGGTGACTTGTTCTTTTATGCTTCTAAATGCTTCGGCGGCGTCCATAGTCGGCACGGAAACACGCACTATATCGGCGCCGGCATCTTGAATAGCTTGAATTTGTGCAACAGTTGCATCAACATCCATGGTATCGGTGTTGGTCATTGATTGCACGGCAATAGGGGCGCCATCACCGATCGGTACGTTACCCACGTTGATGCGGGTAGATTTTCTGCGTTTAATGGGAGATTCTGAAAACATAGTGACTACTCTGTTAACGGTAAATTAAATTTGGCTAAACGATTTTTTGGGAAACTGGAAATATCAATCTTTTCACCGTCAAGAGTGATATCAACAGCTTGATGCTTACCAAGCACGATAGAAAAAGGCAGATGACCTGATAAAGTCATATCATAACCCGCTTTTTTAACACCAAATGCCACTTTATCACCTTTGCCGTCATGAATTTCAACCCAACTTTCTTCATTGAAATGCATAACTATGGTGCCAAGGCCATCATTTTGTGGCTCGCTTGACGCTTCGCTCGGGGCAACGTCTAATTCGGTGGTATCGGCTTGTTGCTCCATAATTTGCGCCGCAGTGGGGTCATCAATCGATTCATCAGGGCCAGCTTGTTCTAGCTGGCTGATTGACGCCACGTCAGGCTCTGCCTGTGCGACTGCAACTGTCTCTTCGGCAAAGCTATTTAAAGATTGCGTTACAACTTGTTCGTCAAGAGGGGTTGAATTTTGCCACCACCATAATGCGGATGAACCAATAACAATTGCCAGAATAACGTAACTCACCAGCATCAAGCGACTATCATGGGCTTCTTTTTCTGTTCGTCTAGAAAAGCTTTGCATGTTGGTTTTTTTAACGGTTTCCTGCGGTTCAGGGAACAGCGCTAAAACGGCCGCAGTATCTAAATTAAAGGCGCGACAATAACTTTTTGCATAACCTTTAACAAAGGTAGCAGGGCCGATTAATTGGTGTTCGTCATTCTCAAGACGTTGTAATTGCAACACCGATAATTTTAAATTTTTTGCCAACTCTTCTAAGCTGACATTCGCTTGCTCGCGGCTACTTTTTAAAGTTTGGCCAAGAGTGAGCGTTGTTGATTCTGTATTTTCATCATTCATAATGAGTATGATTCAGGGTCCACTAGTAACAGTCTATGCCCAGGTTTAAGTGCAACATCCGGGCTTAATTTATTCCATCGCATTAACTGATCAATTAACAAGCGACGCTTGGTGGCAATACTATACAAAGTATCACCGACGTTAATTTCGTAATAAATGTTGGGATCGTTGAGATAAATTTTCGTCCCATTGACCACCCGATCAGATTCTTTCAGACCATTCCATTGGAGTAATTTCTGTAGTTTAACATTGTATCGTACTGAAATGCTAAATAGGTTTTCACCATCTTGCAAAACATGGTAAGGCGTCGTTAATTGTGGGATCCGCGGATTTAGCAACGGTGCGTGAGTATTTTGTTGCGGATCTTGAAAACGGATCTCAGGTGTAGAGCTATAACTTGACTCTGCGAAGACGGCAGCGTTGCGTTTTGGCTGGTAAAAAACCACCTTTTCTTCATCCGTTAATTCATCACTAAATTGTGCTTGGCTTGAAGCCTGGCTGTTATTTGCAACGGCTTGGCTATCAGTGGGCGCACCAAAAGAAACAATTGTTACACCATCTTGTGCTTTGCTACTACGAGCAAGCGTTTGGGGAGGCGTTGCGGCAGTCGCTGTGGGCGCTGTTGCTAAATGCACAGTTGGTATTGCTAATGCTTTAGCAACTGCCTCCTCAGAGGCTAGTGATGCAATGTCCGTCGCTTGAGTTGAAGTTACAGCTGGATTGTTTGGTGTTTGTGCGACCACCAGAGCAGACATTACTGCCACAGGATCATTATTGTTTGCTGGAGCACTGAGCTGTACAGCGGTAGTATCAACGTTTGTTTGCACTGGCGTTGTTATTGCTGTGGTACTTAAAGCCGCCAAAATACCACTCGTATCGACTGGTGTTGATACTGTTGCTTGGCTTTGCTGGCTACTTAGTGATGCGGTGCTTTGCGTTGGCGCAACCGGTGAGGTTAGCAACGCGGTAGTTAATTCATTGCTGCTTGCATTGTTATTTTTAACGGCCATTGTTGGCGTTGTGATACTTTGCGCCGACGTACTAGTTGTTGGCGCTTTTTTCTTTTTTACAATGCGTATTTTGGGTGCCGAGATCACCTCTCCCGCAGGGCTATTTGCTTGTAGCTCATCTAATTTTGCTTGGCGGTATTGCGAGCGCAGTATTTCAAACTCACTACGTTTGATTTTTTGCTCGCGAATTATCCCCGCTTCACTTGAGGTTGGGTAGGTTTGCAATATCATTGCCGCAGTGGTTTCGGCTTTTTCAATGTGGCCCATGCGCTGCTCAACTAAATAGCTTAATAGCAATGAGCGAGACGATACTTGACCACTATTCTCATAACGCTCGAGTATTTCTTTTGCTCTATGTAAATCACTTTTAGCGTAATACAAAGCGGCTAAACTGATCAGTGATGAGGCACGCATTGAACTGTGATTAATGGCCGATTTGAAATATTTTTCAGCGTTATCAAAATCATCAAACTCAATGGCGCACAAAGCTAAATTTTCATAACTTTCTGCTACTCGTATATAACTTGGGATGGCAATGGCTTTGAGTAGTTGTTCTGTGGCGCGGCCGTACTCGTCAATACCGCATAAAAATACCCCGTAGTTATTTCGGGTATTAGGATCATTGGGATCAATTTTTATTGCTTTTTGATAGGCTTTATCGGCTTGTACGTTTTCGCCGACTTGTTGGTAATAATAAGCAAATGAATAATGGACTTCAGGAAGATCAGGAGAGAAAGACGCGGCGCGTTCGAGGTTATACTTTGCTTGCGAGCTATTACCAGTGCTTAAATATTCTAATGCTAAGGCTATTCGGGTACGTGCTGCGCCGGTATTATTGATTTTATTTTCAACGACTGGTTTGTCATTGCCATCATAACTATTTTCAGTTACACACCCTGTTAAAGCGAGTGCACTGATAGTTAAAGCAAGTAAAGATCGCATTACTTCTTCTCTTTATTATTGTCCATGCACCTATATTACCGAAAAGCCCTTATCTTGCATCATTTATTTAAAAATAAAGCAGCGCTAAGGGCTTTTGATTCACGACAACAGATTATGCTTGGTGGATATTAACCGCAATCGCATTATCGTCGCGCATTTTCTTTTTCGCTAAACGTTTTGTACGGTCAACTACATCACCAACTAACTGGCCGCAGGCCGCATCAATATCATCACCGCGAGTACGACGAACAATACAGGTAATACCTGCTGCTTGTAGCACTTTTGAAAAGCGGTCAATACGGCTGTTACTAGAGCGTGTATATTCGTTACCCGGGAATGGGTTAAACGGGATAAGGTTCACTTTAGATGGTGTGCCTTTGAGTGTTTTAACTAATTCATGGGCTTGATCTGTGCTGTCATTAATACCATTTAGCATCACATACTCAATGGTCACATCTTTATTGGCTTTAGAGCCATCAATGTAACGACGACACGCCGCTAAAAACTCTTCAATTGGGTATTTTTTATTGATTGGCACTAAAATATCACGTAATGCGTTATCAGGTGCGTGTAGAGAAATAGCCAATGCAACGTCGATTTTTTCTTTCAATAAATCAAGTGCAGGCACCACACCAGAGGTACTTAAAGTAACGCGGCGTTTAGATAAACCAAAACCCCAATCGTCCATCATTAATTCCATTGCCGGAACTACGTTTTTAAGATTAAGCAATGGCTCGCCCATGCCCATCATAACGACGTTGGTGACCGGACGCTTTTCACTGTTGCCATCAAGGCCTATGTCTTTGGCCACACGCCAAACTTGGCCGATAATTTCAGATACTTTTAAGTTACGGTTAAACCCTTGCTGCGCTGTTGAGCAAAATGTACATTCAAGCGCACAACCAACTTGCGATGATACACACAAGGTGGCACGTTCTTTTTCTGGGATCCATACGGCTTCAACTTCTTGGCCGCCTTCAAGTATCAGCGCGTACTTGATTGTACCGTCACTGGCTTGTTGGCGTACGGTGATCTCAGGCGCGACAATTTCACATTCTGCTTTTAGTTTTTCTTTCAGCTTTTTGTTAACGTTGCTCATTTCGTCAAAGTTATCAACGCCAAAATGATAAATCCATTTCATCACCTGATCGCCACGGAATGGCTTTTCACCGAACGATACAAATAACTCGCGCATTGCATCTCGGTTTAAATCTAATAAGTTAATCTTTTTTTGCTCAGTGGTCATGAAACAACCTTAATCAGTGACGGTGGTGATAAAAATTTACAAAGGCGAATTGTACACAATTCACTCACTTTAATCATTAAGTAAAACATCATAAATTAGATAATTAATACTTTAACTAATGACTAAAAAAGGGCTCGAAAGCCCTTTTTACTTTTGCTTAGCGCATTCGAATTAACGAGTACGTGGGCAAAGCTCTTCGTCTGCGAAGAAGTACGCGATTTCGCGAGCAGCAGATTCAACAGCGTCTGAACCGTGAACAGCATTTTCGTCGATGCTATCAGCGTAGTCAGCACGTAAAGTACCAGCTAGTGCTTCAGCAGGGTTAGTAGCACCCATGATTTCGCGGTTTTTAAGAACAGCGTTTTCGCCTTCAAGAACTGTAACCATTACTGGACCAGATGTCATGAAAGATACTAAAGCACCAAAGAAAGGACGCTCGCTGTGTTCTGCGTAGAAACCTTCCGCTTTCTCTTGTGAAAGGTGAACCATTTTAGCTGCAACGATTTTAAGGCCAGCAGTTTCGAAACGGTTGTAGATAGCGCCGATGTGGTTTTTAGCAACTGCATCAGGTTTTACGATTGAGAAAGTACGCTCTAAAGCCATCTTTATGCTCCAATAATTTTTAAGTAAAAGTGTGAATATTAACGGGCGCGAATTATACGCGTTTTAGTAGGCAATGCCTAGTTTTATTAAAAACTAGCTTGATGACAATTGTGCGATTTTTAAATGTTAGGCAATCACCACGCATAGAAAAGCATGATGCTGTGAATTAATTAATGATCTAACATTGCATGGGACTACGTATTACTTAATTTAGCTAATAATAAGTTGAAATATTTTTCGAAGGTTATTTTTAGTACAAAATGGTGCTCAGTGACTATAACGTTTAGGCCCTTATCTGTAACTGCACTATTAAAAATTACCTTAAATTTTATTAACCTTATGTTTTAATTATTTATTTTAAAATTATTGATAGGCGCTTTTGTATCATTCGAGCTTTTGCCATTTAAACTGCTATAAGATGCACAATAGAAAATCCACTTTTAGCTTAAAATGATTATTTTAGTTAAATTCTACTAAATTTGGGGACTTGGTTTACACTCAAGTTATAACCATGAAATAAATTAAAGGTTTTAATATCTTCGTGCTTCATTTCATCCATTTCATTGATAGTAGGTTGCTATGTTTTTTAATAACACTATAAAAAGTGAGAATGCTAAATTAAAAAGTCAGCTTTTTGTGCAGAATCAAGTAAGAAAAAGCTTAGACGAAGAAATGCTAGTTTTAATCATTGATAAGACTGGGCTTATTTCATCGCAAAATAAAAACTTTGCAAACGAGCTTGGTTACCCTGATCAGCAACTGATTGGAAAAAAGTTACTAGATTTTGTGCCAAGTAACGCCAGACAGACAGGGCATTTTAAAAGCTTAAAAAAAGCATTAGAGAAGCATGAACACTGGGCTGGTGCATTGCAGTTTGTTCATGTTAATGGTGAACAAGACTGGCTAAGAAGTATTTTACAGCCGATCATTGATGAGCAAGGTAAGCTAGTTGAGTTTACTCTGCATTCTAATGTGTTAACGCGTACGATTGAAACCTCCCGTGAGCATCAAGATTTAATTAAAGCATTACATCGTGCCATGGCCGTTATTGAATTTGATACTAATGGCATTGTATTGACAGCAAACGAAAACTTTTTGGCGGGAATGGGATATTCACTTAAAGAGATTGTTGGCCAACATCATCGTATTTTTTGTGAACCAGAAGAGGCTAATTCACCAGAATATGAAGCCTTTTGGAAACAGCTCAAAAGAGGCGAATACGTTTCAAGCCGTTTTAAACGCATAGACAGTTATGGGCGAGTGGTTTGGCTTGAAGCTTCTTATAACCCAATTTTCAATGAGCAAAACGAACTGTATAAAGTGGTTAAATTCGCTACTGTTATTACTGAGCAAGTTGAGCGGGAGCTCGCAATCGCAGAGGCGGCAGATATTGCCTATAGCACTTCAACTGAAACTGACCACCTTGCAGATCAAGGTGCTGCTGTCATTGAGCAAGCGGTTAAAGTAATGAATGAGCTGGCGGTGCAAATGTCGCAAGCAGGGGATGAAATATCAGCATTGGATAAACAATCACAGTTAATTGCCAGCATAGTGCAAAGTATTAGCAGCATTGCTGATCAAACTAATTTGCTAGCCTTAAATGCGGCGATTGAAGCAGCAAGAGCTGGTGAGCAAGGGCGAGGTTTTGCGGTAGTCGCCGATGAAGTGCGTCAATTAGCATCTCGAACCAGTAAAGCCACAGAAGAAATTGTTGAAGTGGTACAAAAAAATCAAAGCTTAACGCAGTCAAGCGTAAAAGCCATTAAGCAAGGTGAAGATAAAGCACAAGAAGGGTTAGAGCTGTCAAACGAGTCTGGCATTGTGATGAGCAATATTAAAAAAGGTGCCCAGCAAGTCGTTGATGCAGTGAGCCAGTTTGCCAATCAATTAAAGTGAGTTTTATGATTTCGATCAAAACATCTTAATTTAACGTACCATATACTGCCGCGCTTTATTACTTGATCTGATTTTCAGGTTATTTTCATGCCACTGGCTTGATCCCAGTTTTATGTATGGAGCGCGCATGTCGTCAATTATTACCTCGTTTACCCCAGAGTTACTTTCACCAGCTGGCAGTTTAAAAAACATGCGTTATGCCTTTGCTTATGGGGCTGATGCGGTGTATGCCGGACAACCTCGTTATAGCTTGCGAGTACGTAATAATGAATTTGATCTGGAAACGTTAAAAATAGGCATTGATGAAGCGCATGCGCTGAATAAAAAGTTTTATGTGGTATCAAACATTGCCCCGCACAATGCCAAAGTGAAATCGTATTTACGCGACATTGAACCAGTAATTGCGATGGGGCCAGATGCGCTGATCATGTCAGATCCGGGTTTAATCATGTTAGTGCGTGAAAAATGGCCTGATATGGCTATTCATTTATCAGTACAAGCAAACGCTGTAAATTATGCCAGTGTACAGTTTTGGGCTAAACAAGGCATAGAGCGGGTGATTTTATCCCGCGAGCTATCACTTGAAGAAATAAGTGAAATTCGCACGCTTTGCCCAGCAACCGAGCTAGAGGTATTTGTACATGGCGCATTATGTATGGCGTATTCTGGCCGTTGTTTGTTATCAGGCTATATAAACAAACGCGATCCAAACCAAGGCACCTGTACCAATGCATGCCGCTGGGAATACGATGTAAAACCGGGCGTTGAAAACGAAACCGGTGAAATGGTGCATAAATTTGATCCTCAGCAGGTTATTCCTACTCTTGGCGACGGCGCACCAAGTAATGATATTGTTATGCTTGAAGAGCAAGGCCGCCCGGGTGAATACATGCCAGCGTTTGAAGACGAACACGGCACTTATATCATGAACTCAAAAGATTTACGCGCCGTGCAATACGTAGAGCAGCTTACAAAAATGGGCGTGCATAGCTTAAAAATAGAAGGCCGCACTAAATCGTTTTATTATGTTGCGCGTACAGCACAGGTTTATCGTAAAGCAATCGACGATGCCGCAGCAGGAAAACCATTCGACGCTGATTTATTTAAAACATTAGAAAACCTAGCCCATCGCGGTTACACCGAAGGCTTTTTAAAGCGCCACGCCCATCAAGATTATCAAAACTACGAATACGGCCATTCAGTTTCTACCAAGCAGCAATTTGTCGGCGAAGTATTAGGGCGAAATAGCAATGGCTTGGTAGAGATTGATGTTAAAAACAAATTCTGTGTGGGTCATTCGTTAGAGCTGATGACCCCTAAAGGTAATATTAGTTTTGTGCTTGAATGTATGGAAAACAAAAAAGGCGAGGCAATTACCGATGCCAAAGGCTCAGGGCATATAGTAAAAATTCCACTGCCCGACAGTATCGATTTAGAACACGCCATACTTATGCGCAACCTAGATGAAAACCAAGACACCCGCAATCCGTTTAAACAAATCGCGGGTTAGCTTTTAGTTAACAACAGGTGTTAATGCTTTCAACACCTTTAATTATCTATCATCCAAATTTTGGGTTGATTATTACCTATAAAAAGTGATGCCGAAAAACAAAATCGCGGTATCACTTTCAATAGACATTAGCGTAATTGAAAGTGCTGGAAAACAGCTTGTCGAACTTCAATATACTCAATGTGGCCATTACTAGGTATGATCATATCTTGAAATTCATACTGGTATCCGTTGAAATTAACAAAGACATCACAGGTATAAAAAGGCGTACCCTGTGCGCCAGATTTACTGACAGGAACCACGCGTTGATGATCGCTGGTTGTGAAATTTTCGCGATCAATACGCCCATACGAAAACCCCTGTGATGATTCAAACCAAGTAAATGCAACAATTGAAAGAATTACGGGCATACACAAGTAAGCGTGCTTTATAAGCCTTTCCCTATATTTATAGGCCAAATTTGGTAGCATAATCATATTAATAACAATTAATGCCGCAGATAAATAAACGCCAAAAATGAGGAGTAAACGAGTATCAGCCATTGCGATCACCATAAATGGAAATAAAGCGATAACGATTAAGATAATGGCATAACTAAGGCGGGTTTTAGGGTTGCGTGCAAATAATGCTAATAACACCATTCCTATAAAAATATAAGCAAGGAACAAACAAAGCGGTAAGCCCAGTATTGAAACGCTAACATATATTTTCTGCATGCGGGTAAAGTCCAGCATCGGTATATTTACAACCGTTACAGCAATAACGTAAGCAATTAAATAAACCATTAAACTTATTTTAAAGTTGTTAAAGACTTTGCCAATAAGCCAGTTGATTGACTTTGTAATGTAGCAAATAGGCGATAGCATATTTAAGTCATCTTTAACTTCTATTAACTTTTCTTTACTCATTTAGCTCCAATCATCATATGTGTTTTTTAAGTTATTGACTCCATTAGTATTATAAGATAGTTGCGTAAAAATAGTAATCAGAAAAAGTTGCCCTTAAAATACACGTCGTTACTTAATTTAGTTCCTTAGGTTTATTCTTAACCCCAAAACCAGCACTTCAGTAGGTGATTATCACTAATTAGACCTTTTCTGTAAAAAATATTTATATTAATTATTTAACTGTTTTTTAGTTAAGCCGTGCAGGAAGCTTGAGCCGATAGGAAATCTATAACTGCATGGAAAATTCTGGAATTACTGAAGAAGATGTAATTCGTTGTCGATAATCGAGATTGGTTAACCCAATAAATTGGGGCGTTAAATGCAGGGCAAGCTTACTGTCGAAAACAGCAAAGAACTGGGTAATACAAAGGGTCGTAAAGTAAAATTTATCATAATAGTTATAATCACTTTTTTTAAGAGGTTGTTAAAACTAGCATTACACGGGCTAACTCTCTATGACCAGATTTTTGATAGCTATTACGATATTTGTTTTTGATTATTAAAATTGCATTGCCTGCGATTCAATTCCCACCTACAACTGCTACAGATATTAAGAAGATAAAACCATGAAATTACAAAGCAGATAATTGATTCAAGATCTTTACCGACTAAATTATATGGTTTTTGAACAATTAGAGTAAAAATTGCAACCCCAAATTTGTAGAGAAAATCTAATTGATTTGTAAGTGCTATTAGCTGAATACAATTAGCGACCAGTTAAATGCTTATTCATGGCGTACGTATTATCAAGCTGTTGCTCTATTAAGTTAATCGTTTGCTTATTTACGCCGAGTGCTTTAGCTGTGTCTTTAAAGTTGAAAATAATCTCTGCTATTTCAGATATGATCACTTGTACCTGCTTCCAATTTGCATAACCAGCTGCAGAGGCCAGCTTTTGAATCGCTTTTAGTGGTGGGTTTTTTCCAAATCCGGCAAATGAAGTCGCATGCTCGTTAAAAGGATCAGGACTAAAAGTTACATCATAAAAAGGCGCTAAATCCCACTCACCTGAATCTTCTTGTAAAAAAGCCCAGTTTTTACTGTGGTCATCTTGATTACAGCTAAATAAATTAAACATAGCTCGACGAAATTGTAACTGCCCTGCAGCAGGTGATTTGCATAAAACACGGCTCGCTTTAATTAAATCCTCATAATCTAATGAAGGTGTGCGAAAATCAGCATCCAGCAAGCCACATGCACTATGCATATGTTTGCAGCCCATTTTATCACCCATTAATTTAAACCTATCGAATCGCTTTAAGGCGAGCCATTGCTTTGCACCGGTTCCTTCAGGGGCGGGTACCAGTAATCTCTGAGGTGGGTTTAATCCCGTTTGTTCAGCCAAATCCAAATATACAGCTTCACATAACCCTTCCTCATGTCCTAAAGCGAGGTTTTTGGATGTGAATTTTATTAACCAAGCATCATCGCCCGTTTTAGGCTTAGTTCTACATTCTTGTATCTTATTGTCAGGAAAATAAATTTGAGCCTTAGGTCGTGCACCGCCGGAACTGCCTGCAGCTACTAACGCAGAAAGTACTTCTTCTGTTTGCCCGTCAAATATTGCTTGAGCTTGTTGACCCAATGTAGCAAGGCCAGCCTCATTGTCATTTGTTCCATCATAATGAGTTTCAGGTGTAAACGATAATGCGCCCATAGCCGAATGGCCAACAAAAGATAAGCGGTCCATAGCGGTAACAAAGTTAGGCATTATATTATTTTGTCTGAATACGCGGTCCTGTAGAAGTAACCCCCACCCATCAGGTAAACAATCAGAAAAGACCCCATGCAAACCGTTGTGTGGGGTTTTAGGTGCTAACTGAACCTCTCTATTAAAGGCGAGTGAGAATGGCGAAAGATTACCGTATGTGTCTAAATAACTTTCCTCGAATTGAAAGTAAACACCTTGCCTATTTTGAGCAAGTACACCCACCATTAATTCTGATGAATCTGATAGTGTACGTTTTACTTCTAGCTTATCTATGGGTTTAAAGGCCATTGTTTAACACCTGATCAATAGACGTTGGCGCATTTTTATTTTGAGCTGGCACTTTTGTTAAGTCATATAAACGAGTTAAGTCGTCGAGTGTTTGCCACAAAAGCAATAGCTGTCTGAATGAAATAAGCCCTGTAACCTCAAACTTTTTTATTGTAGAAGCAGGTACTGTGCTTTTTTTAGCTAACGCCTCGCGTGACATTTTTGCTTTTTTGCGACATTCTTTTAGATGCTCAGCAAAGGCTTGTTGCACATCACCTTCGCTTAATAATAGATAATTAATAATAGCACCTCACGAACTTGATTGGACATTACTATAGCCAAAATTGCTTTTTTATGAGCTTAATGGATATTATAGTATCCATTTTTAGTTGTAAAGTGAATGGTTGAATGCGGATTACCTAATATGATTTTTATTGATTGAGATCAACAAGAAAACGCGGAATAAAATGCATAATTTACGGCTGCAAATTTATGCTAGAAGTACTAGCTCTAATAAATGAGGTTAGAGAGTGGCTTTACTAATTAACAGCAAATGCATTAACTGCGACATGTGCGATCCAGAATGCCCTAACGAAGCCATTTATATGGGCGCTAAAATCTACCAAATCGACCCTGCAAAGTGCACCGAATGCGTAGGCCATTACGACAAACCCACCTGCGTCAGTGTATGCCCGATAGATTGTATAAAGCCCGATCCGAATCATCGTGAAAGTATAGATGAACTGGCCGAAAAGTATGTGAGATTGATGGGTTAGTTTGTTGATTGGTTTTTTATGTTTCATCGGGTTACGAAGCTAAAGTTGCGACACTGTCGCAACAATTAAACTGCTCGTATATTACGTATTGTTATCGATAAAACTTCCTATATTTTTTATAATTAAATCTCAAAAAAACACGCTCTTTCAGTACGGTAACTCAATGATTTATATTTATATTTATATTTTTATCTGAGAGACTTATGGAGGCTGCACCTGAAAAACCACAAATCGGGTTTGAATAGTCGCTTTGGGGTGCCGCCAATAAGCTACGCAGTAATAGCGAAAACTTATTATTAAACATTCGTCAAATTGTTGAGCAAGTGTGTGGGCAGGTCAAACAAACCGTTAATACCTCTATGCTGCAAACTTATTGGCAAATAGCCGCTTAATTGTAGAATGAGCAGGAAGGCGAAGTTCGCGTAGTCTAAGATAAAGCAATATAAAACGCTTACTACAGCAGCTTATCGCGGATTATGGCAAAGGTTTTGATATCACCAGCCTGCGTAATATGCGTCGCTTTTATCTCGCCTTTGAAAAAGGAGACGCAGTGCGTTTCGAATTTAGTTGGACGCTGTTAGTTGAAAACAATAAAATGCCACTAAATAGCTTTAGAAAAAATCAAAGCTTAGTAGATTAAGAATACGCTCTTAGTATTTTCATCAAATGCCCCTGTGATAACATAATTTTAATATTATTCTAATTAAGTTTTATAAATTTTTAATCTTTGCGGTATCATAAGGTATGCATTTCAAATTCACCTGAGTACGCAATCTCATTGATTTGAGTGCCTACCTATCATTCTGTTGGAATATATAAAAACTCAGTTTTATGTGTAAAAAAGTATTCCATTTTAGTTATTTTTATAAGGATATTAAGAGAAGTATGGAAAGTAACAATGAGTCTTCGGTCACCAGTGAAAATGCTGAAACAGTAGAAGCAGAAACTCAAGATAACCCTCTCTCCCAGAATCAATTAATACAGCAATGGCGAGTAAACCTTGCATCCCTAAAAAAAGACACAGGGTTTGAAGTACCTAAGGAACTTGATAAAAGTGATGAAAAGGTAACTACTGCGCTAGATGCAATAGCGTATTTAGATAAGAAAAATACTCTACTAGACGAAAACGAAGATCTCCAGTTATCAGACAATGGCTTTGCAACATATAAAACCAAACATATGATTGCTTTTGAATATTTATCACAGTTAAAAAAGCCTGATCTAATGAGAAACTCAGCGAAATTTTACTTTTTTTCAAGAGCAAAACAAATAGAGCAGTTGTCAAAACCAAGCAGTTGGGTTCACTCGTTATTTCACTTTTTAATCACGCTAGTAGTTATTTTAGCGCTCGGGGTTATTAGCTTATTAGTGTTAGTTAAAACTCAGGATAATTTGTTTGTTAAGTTATTAATAGGTTGGTTTTGGATTGTAAATATTAAAACAGCGAGCAATTTAATTGCGAAATATAAAAAATTAGCTATCACTCCTTTTCGGTTTAGTCTCAGCTTATTAGGTATTCAGTCACTAAACATACTAATAAAAGTAAGCCTACTATGCATTATTCCTTTTCTTATTGTGAGTAAATACAACGCTTATTGGATTGATGACATCATAATAATTAGCTTATTTATTTCGTGTCTAATTAACTTTAAGCCTCAAGAAAAACCATCAAAGCAAGTAGCTGAAAAAGACTTAACAGAAGCAGGCACAGCCAATGTTTAAAGGGTTTATATTAGTTGTACTCATCCTTTTCAGTGCCAGCAGTTTAGCGAAAGTTGATATAGACCTGGCGTGTAAAGAAAAAAAAGAGCAACAACGTTCACTCTTAGAAAGGCTTTCAACTTCTGTGACTGAAGCGTACTTAGCGGGGCAATGCACTGGGTATGATTCGTACTACAAGGTTAATCTTAAAGAGTCTTGCAGTGAATTTTTAGAACAAAAGAAATCGCTACTGGGTTCTTTAAGTACATCCCTAAAAGAGGCTCATCTGGCAGGAGTGTGTGTTGGCGCAATTTATAGAGTAGCAAAACTGTGTAAAGCACACACTTACAACATTAATTATGCCTTTATTGCTAGAGGAGCTCTAACCGTTTATGAAATAGAACAGAGCCTTGGTTGTAATAAGGAACAGTATGGCTGGTAAAAATAAAAGTATTGCAGCGGTTGCCTGTCAAGCTTTAGGAATAGACCGCAACTTGCTACCAGAGCGGTTAAGAAGTCGTTTAAATTATTACGTTAAAGATAAAAACCTTAAAGCGAAACTACTTGATGAGGTAGATATAAAATCTGAGTCAGTCGATTATGTGCCAAAGCCTATTAAAGCAGGTACTCATGTATTTATTCGTAATCTGATTATTCTAGATACGTTGTTTGAAGATAAAAAATTAGTTGTAAAGTGGCTCAATGGCGAAAAAATCAATACTGCAAGTTTTGATCAATTTGCCAAGGAGTGGAGGGCTAAAAAATTACTCTTTCAAGCACTTGATAAGCGTATTGGTGATTTAAGGCTTTTTCTATCAGATGAAAATATAGATTGGTCACAAGATGAAATCCCATATCCATTTAATGAAGGTCAATATAGTTCATTGGAGATGATTGCTAATTCTATTGAATTTGATACGCAATCGAGCCCATATGATTTAGCACTAAAAGCCGTGATCGAAGGCGAATTTGGTGTTTTAGGTAAACTAATTACTGACAATCCAGATGCGTTTATTAGCGAACATGGTCAATGGTTAGTTACTTTATACAACACAAAAAAAGCAGAATACGAAGAATATAGTTTATTACTAAATAAATTTTAAAATATTTACATATTTCCCTTTTTTGTGAATTTCACAGTTTGATACTTGCTCCTGAAGTCACCGCCTACTGCGGTGACATTAGGAGATTATAATGCACCATTTAATTCTTTTTTCATTACTCAATGAAACCAACGAACTTTCATCAGCTGATTCAGCTATCAAAACAACGTTATTAAACCTTGTGTTAGGAGGTTCGTATGAATAACTCTTTTGATGAATTAGTCATTAATTATCACGTTACAGAAGTATGTAATTACTCATGCAAATTTTGCTATGCAAAGTGGGACCGTCCTAACGAAATCCATGCTAATGGCCAAGATGCAGAGTTAATGCTCTAAAGTATCCCCAGAATTAGCCTTTATATATCAATGAACTAATAGTATTAAAAAATGTGGGAAGCGAGGGAACATTCATGGTGTTTTGTGATCTTATGAATCGCTTAAAAACAACAGAGCTAA
>NZ_JACJEY010000071.1:0-21055 GCF_014164295.1 Pseudoalteromonas sp. SG43-7 | reverse complement strand
TGATCGGCAAAATCATTAAGAACACAAAAGTGATCATTATCGCGTAATTTTCGTGATCAAAGCTTAATGAGAATAAGTGATCAAAGTTAATGCCATTGGATGATCAAAGCTGGTGAGAATATGCAAATTGGCGTTTTGGAAGGTATTACAGGTGCTTAATGGCTTATTTTAAGATGTAAGGGCTTACCTTTATTAATGCATCGTATTTTACGCTGCTAATATTAGCCTTCAAGTTAGTTCTCATTTACTTCTCTTTCTCTGCTCTTTGTGCAAAAAATATTTAATTGAATTATTCACAAAGAGGTTCAGAAACGCTGCGCTTTAGAAGAATATAAGCAAATGCAGTGCTAATAATGTAAATATTATTGCGTAGCGCTCCTTATATGTGTTTGCCGTAAGCTACTTGCTTAACAGCCGCATCGACAGACGAAGTAAACAAATTTGTTTATTGATTTAGAGTTGACCGCCATTATATAAAACGGTCAAAAAGACTACTAGTGCCTATTGATAGTGTTAAGGCTCATATGTGTTAAACGTTTTACCCATACATTTGCAAATATTCAAAGTTCTCACTATCAAAGATTTGTGGAATTAATGAATGGCCTCCAAACATGTTATTTTCGCTGTAGAAAAAATCAACGCTATCAGAGGATAAGAAATTTACTCCATCCAATCGCAGGTTTTTATCGAACTCCATGGCTGTCAGTATTGGTTCATCATCTTCCCGCCAGTCTTCATTGTACGATTGCAGGCTGTTTTCTATTATGTAGCCTCTGGCTTTCTTGTCGTATGCATCCAAAGAAGAAAGAATCCTTTTGGCCAGAGTAATCGTGTCTTCTAACTTCTCTCCATCTGGATCAACATGAATGCGAACTTCATCTCCTTTAAAATTGAAACTACCTTTGTAGGTACCTTCAATTCTTTCATCCATTTCTAGATTATCTAACGCTTTCTCGTACATAACTCTCTCTGACGTTTAACTAGCCTGTAGAATAACTCGTTTTTAATTTATTTTTATTAATGTATCAACCATAGCCGAGTTCCTATTTTGATTCAATGAAACTAAACAAGACAGTCACTCTAATTGAACAAACACAGCCGTTACAATAAAATTACTTTTTAGGTTAAGAATTTATCTTTTACTACAGGGTTACTTTTACTTCATCCATTAAATAAGTCATTAGCATTCTTAAACCTAAATTACATGCATAAAATGACATCAGTTTTTAACTTTTTACTGAGTAATTCAAGCGCTATGCCAGTAGTTTTTTACAATTACTGATATTTGCACGCCGCTTCCGATTTAAGTTTTCACCGTAACGTTATTGTGAAGACAGCCTGCCTACTGCGCCGTGAAATACGCGCGTAAATTACGTAGTGAGTTCTAACCAGTTTTCTGGAGAAATATTGACTCTTTCTAGTAAAGGTAAGTGTGTACTTTTAATATACCCTCGCTTGCTTTACCATATACAACGTCCTGTTAGCTCAACGAATTCAAGCTACGATTTAAGCTCAAACGGTAACCCTTTTGGCATGATTTGACGTGGTATACCTGCAAAGCGAAGTAGTTGTTTTGGTTGCTTGCCATCTTTGGCGCATGTTAAACGTTTTTTAACACTAATATGGCCTGACTCTTCAGGTGTTTTTACCATCTTAGCTCTAATCGGATTTAAATAAACATATGCCATGCAGGCTGCTAATGCTGCTTCATCAAGTAGTACTTGTGACCTAAATCCCCCCTCCCCCTCTGCGGTGCCCGTAGGATTGACCGGTAAAGTGGTCTTCGCCACATAAAAATGCACGCCGTACGCAACGTGAAATACAGTGATAATATTTTGTATCAACCAAACTTACTTGACGCTTTCTTGCGATTTCAATAAGACACCCTGCTCATTTTTTGCACTTAATAAAACTTAGTACTTCGTTTCACAAAATACAAAATTAAACTGGATGTCTTTGTTATTTTTTCCTTGTTATTTTTAAACACGGATAACGGTTTACACTCGCTTTAAACAAAAATAGTCACTTCAGAGCAATCCAAAAAGCCTATTTTATAACAGTATTAATAAGGAGGACTTTAATTATGCGGCTACCCAGCATCGGTCTTCAGGCAGCTGAAGTCGGCATTTTTAAGCTTTTCTTTCTCAATAAATACCATAAGCTTATCCCCATCATGCCAACACCAGCCAAGCCCATCGTGAGATGCCAGAGTGAGCAGCGGAAGCCATTCATCACCAGGGGTCGGGTCATAAGCAAGCGAACAAAATGACGGATAGCCCAGCATGTAGTTCTCGCGATGGCCTATTAGATAAGGCAGTTCATACAAAAGATTAGTATCGAAAGGCCAGTCACTGCGTAACTCTTCATGTTTGGGGATTTCCAGCCCGGTTTCCAAACGGATTACCTTTGCCTCCTGCGGTACAGCTGCTTGCTCAAACATAACTAAATCATTAATATCCGGATAATAGTAAGCGATCACATATCCTTCAGCACCCCAGAAAATTTCACCGTCGTGATCATAAGCATAGAAGAGTGATAGCAAACCGGATTTGGGCAGCGGCTCAGGACAATCGAGGATTTCAGAAAAATTAATCTGGCCTAAAAACCGGTATTCGCCAACGTTATGTTCTGGCCAGACAAAGTCCTTTGCAACCAGAGGATTACCGCCAAACCGACTCCCAGAGTCACTGGCGACACCATCTGAAAACAAAATATCAACGCTGGATTTACTGATCGAATCCAAATAAGCCTTATGAGGGGAAAAATCTTCATCAGTGCTAATAAAGTCTTCCAAAATTTTAGGGTTCAAACAACTCTCCTTTTATAACGCAAACACAACCGGCGTTCATTCCGTGTCTATGTATATGTTCAACGGGTTATTAACTTAACCCACTATCCAAACCCTTGAAGGGCTTTTGTTTATCTAACGAGCCTGTAGAATTACTCGTTTTTATTTTATTTTGATTGATGCTTCAACCATAGCCTAGTTCCTATTTTGATTCAATCGACAACTGACTTTCACATAAAACGCTAAATTTATATTTCAGATGCTTAACCCTCTCACACTTAGAGTAAGAGGATTATCATCTTTAAAAATTAATTGTGATGCCAATAGATGGTAAAGGCATATCAGGGAACTGGTAGTCTTTTTCAAACTCGCTGTAGTCTTGATTGTATTCTAGCTCCTGTACTGCGCGTGAAGCATACGTTTATATTCAATTACAGGGTTCACCCTCAGCCGCACCACAAAACCTGTTGTTGTACCTTTACTCTAAAAAAGAAATGTGGCAAAGTGCGCACTTCTCGGGGGAGTAGCCTGCTTGATGCCTTTTAACTTAAAGCGCAGCAAGTAAACTTATCAACATAATTGCACCTCATGTGCATGGTAAGTTTGTAATGTAGCAAGCATTATCGGCAAGACCTGGGTAAACACTATCCTCATGGCGGGAGATAGGCGTTTACCTTGGTTTAATGTTCCCGCCTTATAGAAGTAAAATGGATACATTTATCACATCAACCGTCACCGTTGCTTTAGCTGAAATAGGCGATAAAACGCAACTTTTATCCCTGTTGTTAGCTGCCCGCTTTGCCAATAAACCTGCACTTATTTTAGGTATTTTAGTCGCTACTATTATCAATCATGGTTTGTCTGCATGGTTGGGCGATTATTTATCGCAAAGCTTTACCTCTTCGTACCTGCCTTGGATTGTGAACGGCTGTTTTATTGTCGTTGGCTTATGGCTACTGATCCCAGATAAAGATGAAGAAGTAAGCAATAAGTACGATCAATACGGGGCTTTTTTAGTAGCCTTGGTGCTGTTTTTCATTGCCGAAATTGGCGATAAAACCCAAATAGCAACAGTATTGCTTGGCGCTCAGTATCAATCAGTGTTGTGGGTAACCATAGGAACCACTGTAGGTATGTTACTTGCCAATGTGCCGGTTATTTATGCTGGCAATGCCTTGCTAAAACGTATTCCAATGGCAAAAGTAAGAATGCTTGCTGCAATAGTGTTTGTTGCTTTGGGTTGTTACGGCCTAGTTACTAGCTAACTTTATCTGCACGTTACAGCACCGGCGAATATAGTTTTGCTGGTGCTTGGCGTACACTAAATGTTTGCGTTGTGAGGATCAGGGAACAACATACTAATAAAACACTAACTGCACCCATGATACCAAACCATTGCAATAATGAACGCTGCTTACGCTTTACTCTCAGCCAATTCATATACAATCCAGCCATACATATACAGGTCATTAAACAACCAAACACAGCCCAAATTAACTTCGTACCTAGCCCTGCAAAGTTGCCAAAATGCAAAGGATCGGCGGTATCTTTAATGCGCGCGACAATAGGTAAATCTGCGGCTTTTTGAATTGCCAGTACATCTGCTGAAGCTGGATCTAAATACACTTTATTAGCTCGTAAACGTACTAAAATGTCATCATTATCGCCCAGTACCAAAACCGGTTTATTTGCTTTGCTTGGGTATTGTATAGCGCGAATATGTAAACTTGGAAACGCTGATTGCGCCGCGTTTACCATGGCACTTATCGCTGGCGGATGCGCGACATCAGTTTGTAGATCCGTAACCTCTGCGGGGGGGGTTATATAATGGTCAATTTTGGCTGTTTGTAAGGTGTGTTCAACTAAGTACCACACGCCAGTAATAGCCATGACCACAATAAACCAGTAACTCCAAAGCCCCAGTAATTTATGCCAATCAGCCCAGCTGCTACGATTGGTTGTTTTTAATTGCCGTGGCTTTTTTAAAAAATGTCGCCACCACTGGCGATAAACAATCGGACTAGTAACCACTAAAATAACCAAGAGAATGGCTAAACTCGTGACGATCAACTTACCTGTCCAACCCATCGATAGATTCATGTGCCAGTTACGTAAAAAGCGCGATACTCGCCCCCACTGACCTTCGCCAAGCCATTGCCCCGTCGCACCATCAACATACACAAACAAAAACTGTTGCTGCCACTTAAGCGACACTTCGGTTGCTAAGTAAGGTTGTTGATGGCGCAATATGCTAATGATTTGGCTGCCAGGATAACGCTGGGCAAGTGTATTCTCAATTGCAGCAAAGTCAGTATTAGGGGAATGCGAGAGGGCACGAAATTTACTATCACTAAGATATTCAATTTCGTGGCTCAAGGTTGCCAACGTGCCAGATAAACACGTTATCAATAACAAGCTGCCAACCAAGAGCCCTGCCCAAGCATGTAAGTTAAACCACTGCTTTGCTTTCATAGTACGAAATTGTCAGTTTAGAATGTGTACTTAGCCGACAAATAGACGCGGCGTGGTTCCCCCGGGAAATGCCCAGCACGAGTTATAAAGCCACTTGATGCATACTCTTTATCAAACACGTTTTTAACTGAGAGCTGCCAAACCCATTGTTGATATTCAGTCTTCCAAGCCATGTTATAAACGGTATACGGCTGTACTTTATCACCGTCTAAACTGACTTGTTCATCAACATAATCAAGACCTGCCGCGATTGATGAGTGCAACTGCGGTAACTCATAACGCGTCCACAACCCTGCGGTATTTTGTGGCGCATTGGCAAATTTATCGCTGCCTTTTGCTTGCGCGGAAAATTTTTCACTTTGCTCAACAATACGCGTGTCGTTGTATGCGTAACTTGCTGTGATCACTAAACGTTCGGTGACATCGCCAACAATCTCAAGTTCAAAGCCTCGGCTGTCAACTTCGCCTAACGCTTCCATTTGATCAACGCCGGTGTCTGATAACTCAGTGCTGGCTTGTAAAATATTGTTACGGATAATGCGGTACGTTGCCATATTCACAGCCAACGAGTCATCAAGTAACTTAGTACGTAAACCAAGTTCACGAATATTGCTGTGCTCTGGTTTAAATGGCCCGCCTACATCTTGATTTTGATTACTGGCCGATTGTGGCATAAAGCCTGTGCCATACAGCGCATAAGGGAAAAAGGTATCGTTTAAGTTATAACTTGTGCCAATACGATACGTCACATCGCTGTCTGAAAACTCGGTGTTATTAAGGACATCGGTGTCTTCAAAACGATCGTACCGTAAGCCAACCGTAACATTCCATTTATCGGTAACATCAACTTGGTCTTGTGCATACAGGCCAATACGTGTTGACTCAGTACTTGATAAACGCGGTGTTACGTTTGCTAAATCATAATCATCTTTTGAAGTCAATCCATACACAGGATTTAATATTGAGATCCCTGGCACTGGGCCGCCTTTGCTGGCTTGTACAGCTGTTCTATATGCAGATTCAAACTCATGCTTATACCAATCTACACCCACCAGCATCACATGTTGCATAGCGGCAAGCTCAGTGTCAGCAATTAAATTGGCAGTAAAACTAAGCCCGGTATTTTCGCGTTGTTGATCACGAAATTCGCGCTCGCTCCAATCCAGTACTCCATCGCCATCTGTGTCACTTAGTCCACGCGGCTCATGATAGTTTTGATTGGCATCGTTACTAAAATAACGCGCAGTGATATCACTGCGAAATACCTCATTAAATTGGTGCTGAAAACTTGCTTGAAACACGTCAGCAATAACGGTTTGATAATCAGTTGCTTCATTATGATTCCAGCTTATGTCGGCAATAAAGTTACCGTTTTTATCCACTGGCACGCCACGTAATCTAGCGCCGCCTAAATCTTGATCAACATGGGTATATTGCAATACCAGATTAGTGTCGTTATTAAAATCAAAACGATAGCCTAAATCAATAATAGTATTATCTTCGCTGGTATTTTCACGAAATGGTTTATCTGAATCTTTATAAACACCAACACGGTAGGCTTGGGTCTGTGCGTCATTGGCACTGCCCGTTGATTCGACTGCGGCACTAAAAAAATCATCATTACCCAGTTCAACTGCAACGGTTGTTTTACTATCATAGCTGGGCTTTTTGGTCATATAATTAATGATCCCGCCAGGGTTACCACTGCCGTACACAGCGCCACTAGGGCCTTTTAAAACAGCCACTTGCTCAATATTAAACAACTGTGGTACCGCAAAACCACTAAATGGGTCACCTTTTACACCATCGTATAAAATTTCATCTTGGCGAAAACCACGAAACGTAACACCTGAGTAACTAAAGCCATTAACACCCGCAATATTGCTGTACAGATCAGTTACTTGACGTGCAGCCTGATCGCTGATTAACGCTTGCGGAATAACCTGGATTGACTGTGGAATTTTCTCTAGCGGCGTATCGGTACGAGTACCAAACGTTGATTCTGTTGGGCGATACAGTGAAAACGCTCGTCCAACGACTGAAATGGTTTCTATGTCGTTTTTTACAACAGTAGACTCATCAGTTGCAGATCCTGCTGCTGTTGTTTGCGCAGCAACGACAACAGGCGTCATGGTAATAGAACTTAGGGCTAATGCTATTAAAGAAGGTTTCATTGATATTTATACAGCAATCAAAATAATTTACGGCATGATAATAAAAACCACTATCATTTACAATGCTGAAGTGAAATTATTCTCTTCTTGTTGCCAAGCTTATTTAACAATCTTTAAAATCTCTTTAAATACAGGTGTCGCTGCCACTTCGGTCCATTGAAAAATCACACTTTCAGCGCAGCTGATCACAGCACCTGCTTGTCTTAGCTGAGCTATAGCTAAATCGCGGTGCAGATCATTACGCGAACTAACCGCATCCATGACTAAAAACACCTGATAACCTTGCGCCAGTAAATCTAAACAAGTTTGTAATACGCATACATGCGCTTCCATACCAACTACAATAATTTGCGGGCGTTTATAGCTAGCAATAAGCTCTAAAAAACCGTCCTCTTTACACGCGCTAAAGTGGGTTTTATCAAAGAACTCAGCTTGCCCAATCTGAGCTTTTAATTGCTGATCAGTTTCGCCAAGCCCTTGTTTATATTGTTCAGTGACTAAAATAGGAATATGCAACAATTGTGCAGCTTTTACTAATTGCACTGTGACCTGTTTTACTTGTTCATAACGAGGCATCGCAGGACTTAATTTGTCTTGAATATCGACAACTAACAGCAGACTTTGCATGGTGTGAGCATTAAATGAATGAGGCAATGTGAACATCCGTGATCTAAACATAACTAACAGCATAAGTGATTTGTTATACAAATGTATATCTTATATAGCTAATTCTTTAATTCAACTGTAAATTGTTATGCTATATTTACTAACGGCTAACAACCACTTTATCTCAGGGGAGCAGTACCTTAAGTGCGATTGAGAAACTTTTTTTTCATCTTATTTAGTATTTTATGCACTTGGTTTAGTGTTAATTCCAGTGCTCAAAGCTATGCTCAGCAATTGCAACGCTTATCCACGGATGAAGGGTTATCACAAGGCCACGTAACTAGCACACTGCAAGATAAACTGGGATTTATTTGGATCGGTACATTACAGGGTTTAAACCGGTTTGATGGCTATGAGGTAAAAATATTCTCTGGTGAATACTCACTGGATCAACTCTCAATTATTGTATTGTTCGAAACACACAACGGCGATATTTTTGTATCAACTGAGTATTCTGGTGCGTTTCTTATAGATCCTGTGACACTCAAAGTTAGTAAAATTTATTCAGGTAAGTTAAACGCTGAAGATAAACACTTTTCTCCTATTTTTGCCATCGCCGAACATCAGCAGCTGTTTTATTACGCCATTAATCAACATGTGTATGCCTTTGATCCACAAAAAAATACCTATACCCATGAGTTTTCAATCAGTAAAGATGATAATTCTGTCCGCGCAATTACTGTTCATAATGACTTTTTGTATATTGCCACCACTGATGGGTTGTACTCTAAATCATTAATTGATGAACATATAACTAAAATACCTTTAGTTGCCAAGGATAAGCTCAATCCAGATAATAACAATATCAAATTTTTATCCATCGACTCGCAGCTTGGTTTACTGGTTGGCACAGTCGAAGGATTTTATTCTATTGCTTTTAATAACAATGAGTTATTAGACTTCAATAACGTAAAAACGCTACTCGCGGAACATAATATTTGGGATTATGTTAATACCCCTTATGGTGAATTTATAGTCACTGAGGATGGCCTTTATCAATACCATCGCCATACTGATCACAATGAGTTTCTTTTACGTTTTGATCAAAGTAAATTTCACATGACCGACAACACTATTTTAGATGTGATGGTTGATAAAACAGGGCTTATGTGGCTTGCCTCGCGCTCGCAAGGCGTTTTTACTTGGTCCACTTTAGCAAGGCGTTTTGGCAATATTCAAATCACCAGTAATGATAAATTGCACAGCAATGTGATCCTTGCTGTTTACCAAGACGATAACGCCGTGTGGCTGGGCACCGATAATGGCCTAGCCAAAATGCGCCTAGATGAGACTACCGAAAAAACTTACTTAGCCAGCGATGACAGCAAAGCGTTTTATGGCCAATTTGCTGTGTATGGTATTGCCTCGGCGCACTTAAATGAGCCAGACCGTTATTTGTGGTTACTGCTCTATGATGGTCTTGCTTTATTTGATAAAAAAACCGAACAAAAAATAGCTCTACCAATGCAAGGCAATACACAAGCCATTCTCGACAGCGGCCCAGGCTATGGATATCATCAAATCACGACTGATACCTTTGCATTTTTTAGCGAGAATGATTATTTCCTGTATGATGGAAACAGTGGTCAGACTAACGTAATTAAAGGTCTCAAAGAGCAGTTAGATCCCGTCAATGTGCACGCTTTTTTAAAACCATTGCCCCATAAACCCGATGACTACTTGATCAGCGTATCTGGCGCGTTATATCGTTATAATGAGTCCAGCCAAAAACTCACCTTGATCTACGAAGTCGAAAATTATAACCCAATAAATTATGTCACTATCGATGATTGGGTGATCGATTATAACAATACCCTTTGGCTTGCCTCTTCCCAAGAAGGACTAATTGGTCTTGACGCCAACAGTTACGAAGTAAAACACCGTATAAACCTCAGTAATGGCATTAAAACGAAAACAATTGTCGCCTTGCAAATCGACCAATTTGGCTTTTTATGGATCAGCAGTAAAAATGGCCTCTATCGACTCGACTTAAGTTCAATGCAATTAAATGCATATACTGTTAAAGATGGCTTAACTGTGAATGAATTTAATATTGACTCACATACTCAGCTAAACGATGGCCGCTTAGCTTTTGGCAGTACCCGTGGCGTGCTAACACTTGCCCCGCAAGACTTTTTATCTGTCCCTAATGATCGTGACAGCACAGTGACTGAAATCACCGATATATCGTTACTCTCCCGTACACTTAATTATCATCCATTGCAATACGCCAACCAGCCTTTACAACTAACTGATGAAGATGTGGGCTTAGAAGTTAGTTTTTCTAACTTTGATTTTCAAAATGTAGATAGAACACGCTATAAGGTGTCATTAACCGGCCCCAATAAATTAAGTTATGACAAGCTAAACAATAATAAAGTTTTTTTTACTAAGCTTCCTGCTGGTGATTATCAACTAACAATCGCAGCATATAACTTAAATGACTCAGGCCTGGGTGATGAAAAAACACTTAACTTTACTGTTGCCTATGCTCCGTGGCGCTCGCCACTTGCAATAAGCCTTTATTTATTACTTACGTTTTTAGTGCTATTTGTTATTTTTTGGCAATACCGCTCCCGTCAGCGCATTATTAAGCATACTCATGATGAAATACTGCAATCACAACAACAAACAGAGCTTGCTTTAAACAGTAGTAAAAGCGGTGTATGGGAAGTTGATATTGCCGCACATTGGATAAAGCAGCAGCGCTTAAAACATGAGCTAGGCTATAAAACTTTGCCACAAAAGTTCAATTTTGACGATTTTTGCGCATTAATACACCCAGATGATAAACGTAAAGTTCTTCATGATTGGCATTTATTCATCACTCAAAAAAATGCTCAACAATGGCAGGTCACGTATCGGCTTCAACATGCTAATGGAAACTGGCTTTGGTATCACGATATCGGTAAAGTGATTGAAACGAACGAGCAAGGCTATCCTACAAGATTAGCTGGAATCTATACCAATATAACCGAACAACGTGCTACAGCACAGCAAGCTGCGGTATTAGGCGAAGCCTTTAGCCAAATAAACGATTGGCTACTTATTTTAGACAGTCAACTGACTCCGTTTTCTGTTAATAATAGCTTTGCAGAAGCCTTTTCTATTCAAACAATCCCAGCAAAGCTTGAACTAAAACGGTTTTTAGCAGCACTGGGGAAAAAACAATATGTCGATTTCATCAATATTCTAAAATCATTACAACCGAAACAAAATTGGCGTGGTGACGCTTATATAAAAACTAAGATAAATCCGTCGCACCCTATTCATATTAGTATTACCGCAGTGGCAAAAGACAGTAATGTAGTGAGTTATTATGTGGTGGTTATTTCTGATTTAACCGAGCAAAAACGCGCTGAAAATGAACTACGCTATCTGGCAAACTATGATCCATTAACTAAGCTACCAAATCGGTCACTAATGTATCAAAAGATATCGCATGCGATAAAAGATGCCGATACACATGCCAGTCTAGTTGCTTTACTGTTTATAGATTTAGATAAATTCAAACCGGTGAATGACTCATTTGGTCATGCGGTTGGCGATCAGCTGTTATGTGATATTACCTATCGAATGAATAGTATGCTTGATAAAAATGCCATTGTTGGGCGTCAAAGCGGTGACGAGTTTTTATTATTAATTAAAAACTTAGACTCGCCACAAAGTTTGAGTAACTTAGTGCGTAGCCTCACTGAAGAACTTGCAAAACGGGTGGTGATCAACGATTTTGCAATTAATATCTCGGCCAGCGTCGGTGTGGCACTCTACCCATTTGATGCCGACACCACCGATGAGCTTATTCGTAATGCCGACATCGCAATGATGCATGCTAAGCAATCGGGCCGCAACGGCTTTAAGTTTTTCACTGAACAAATGAATAACCAAATCACCCAAAAACTACTGCTCGAAAATGCCTTAAAAGATGCCTACAAAGACGATTTATTTTTTAATAATTACCAGCCAATTGTTAATAATAAAAGCAAAAAAATCAAAGGTGTAGAGCTATTAATGCGCTGGCAACACCAAGCAGAATTGATATCACCGGCAGTGTTTATTCCTATTGCAGAAGAAACTGGTTTAATCGATGTACTCACCGAGCAGGCGCTGACCCGTGCACTTGAAGATCTCGCACCATTATTTAAAGCTAACCCACGGTTTTACTTATCGTTAAATCTATCACCTGTGCATATTTTAAAATCTAATTTAACCGAACGCTTATTACTTATTTTAAATCAGCATCATATAAAACCTGTTCAGTTACGTTTAGAGATCACCGAAAACACCTTGCTTGATGACAAAAACAAAGCAGCTAAGCAGCTGCAAGCGCTCAGAAACGCAGGTTTTAAATTATTACTGGATGATTTTGGTACCGGGTATTCGTCTTTAACGTATTTAAGTCAATTTCCAATTGATGTGATTAAAATTGATCAAAGCTTTGTGCGTAATATCGGCCAAGATAGTAATAATGAATCAATCATCAAAACAATCCACACCTTAGCTGAAAACCTAGATCTATATTGTATTGCAGAAGGCGTAGAAACAATTGAGCAAATACGCTTTTTAAACAGTATCGGCTGTGATGACCTTCAAGGCTATTACTTTGCAAAACCAACAACTGCAGAGATTCTCATTAGCGATGCGTATATCCAAGCACTGCTAGAGAAATTGCAAACTACCTAGCTCAATGTATCAGCCCACTTTTTAAGGCATTGAAAAAGTTGGCCGCGATCCACGGGTTTGGCTATAAAATCGTCCATACCCACTTCTAAACAACGTTTTTGGTCGTCTTCAAAAGCATTTGCGGTAATGGCAATAATAATCACAGGACCAAATTGAGCACTGTTGTTACGGATTTCAGCTGTGCACTGATAACCATCCATAATAGGCATTTGGCAATCCATTAAAATAATATCGGCCATATTGTGTTGTAAACACGCCAGTGCTTTTTCACCATCGTTAGCAACTTCTAAGGTGCAATGGGTGTCACTGAGCATTTTTGCAATAACGATTTGATTGATTTGATTATCTTCTACCAGTAATACTTTCAACCCAGTTAAGTCAGGAATGCTTTGCTGTATGTCTACTTCATGAGTAAGTTGCACTACTTCAATAGGAATTGTGATAGTAAAGCAACTGCCTTTACCAATCTCGCTGTGTAATACCAGCTTGCCTCCCATTAACTGAACTATTCGCTTACAAATAGTTAAGCCTAATCCTGTGCCACCATATTGCCGCGTGGTTGAAATATCAGCTTGAGTAAACTCACGAAACAACGATGATTGCTGTTGCCCAGAAATACCAATGCCAGTGTCAGTTACAGCCACAGATAAATGATTATCAGCATAATCAATGTTCATCGTTATACTACCAGTTTTCGTAAATTTCCCTGCATTACTCAACAAGTTATTGACAATTTGGCTTAACCTTAGTGAATCTAACTGCACCACATCGGGTACTGACGGGGCAATATTTAATATAAATTCAACGCCTGGCTGTACGCCAGTATTTGTAAACACCTGTGCTAATTGAGTAAGCAGTTTTCGTACATTAACTATATGAATGTCTAGTTTGACCGCCCCCGCCTCAATTTTCGAAAAGTCTAAAATATCGTTTAAAATCAATAATAGATTTTTAGCGCTTTGCTGGATCATTTGCAATTGTTCGCGGTATTCCAACTTCACGTCATCAGCATTAAGTAAAATATCAGTCAGCCCCATAATACCGTTAAGCGGGGTGCGAATTTCATGACTCATATTCGCTAAAAATTGTGATTTAGCTTTGCTGGCCTGATTTGCAGTTGCCACAGCTTTAACTAATTCATCTGTTTTTTCATTTACTTGATACTCTAGCTCTACATTAAACTGTTTTAAATGCAGATTAAGTGCTGCATTTTCAGTGTTTACTTGTTCTAGATCTTTAAAGTTGCTGGTCAATTTAAATGCTAAAGTAGCAAATTGCTGCTGTAAGCTCAGCACCTCCAGCCACGCATTATTTTGAGTCTGTAAATCACTGATTTCAGTTTTAGGATCAAAGGCATCGATTTGTTCAGTAAGCTCATCTATTGGCCTCACTAACCATCGACTCAACTGGGTGATAAAGATACTGATCAAAATAATCACCACAAGAGTTAGTAATAGTGATTGCCCCCACGCACTTGCCGCCACAAGATTAGCGTATTTCCGTTTTAATAAGCTTGCTACATACCAACCTTGTTGCTGTGATAAATATATTTTTACGTAATATTGTTCGCCATCAATGTCGATGGTCATAATGGCTTGTTGATCACCTTGTAACTGGGTAAATTTATCTTCAGTGAGCTGAGTCAATACCGAATAATGATTAGGTAAGGTGCTAAACACCACGTGTTTTTTGGCATCAAGAATTATCAGTTCACCATCATTATCAAATATGGTTGGCCTAAATTGCAAAAAGGAGCCCAACACTAACGAACCTTCAACCACTCCCTGAAAACGCCCGTTAATATTCACTGGTGCAGAAACACCCACAATGGGTTCATTACCAAATCCTCGGCCCCTAAAAACATTAGAAATATACCCTGTTGGCGAGTCTTTACCGATCGTAAAGTAATCGCGATCGGCAACCGATAAATTGCTGCCTTTTAAGCTTTCTTGCAAACTAAGTGGATTAAATACCTGTGCTATTGCGTTTTCATCCGTAACCATTGATGTAAGAAAGTTAGGGTATAGTGCCATTAACTGACTCAATGCTAACTGTTTATCGACCCCCTGCTCGATGGCTTTTGCAGTTAATACGATGCCACGGCGATAGCCATTTAAATACAGGTCAATTTTTTCAGCAATGTCTTCGGATTTTTCAGCAAGCTGCGCCTTCACTTCATATTCGATACGCGCATAATGATTGTTGGTAAGTACAATGGTGGTTAATAACACCACTAAAATAATGAGGATGCTTACAATGTAATTAAGAATTTTATACAGCGAATTTGGTCGTTTTTGCCACACTTGCTGAATAAAGAAGAAACTGAGTAAATCAATAACGCATAAAACAATGGCTGCATTTAAAAAATACTTAACCAAGGCGGTAATGACCGCCAGTAATGGCAACTCAATGATAAAATAGCCAATGAGTCCCAGCAGCGGAATACCAATTAACAACCAATAAATTATACCGCGAATAAACAGCAGCCGTGCAGTTTTAAAGCTAAAGTGATACAGCCAAAGCACTTCGCCAACAAACACAATTGATGGCCAACAATGCCCCCAACGATAAAAAATAAAAGCCGCACTGATAGTACAAGCAACTAACGCGTAGCGTAAGCCAAATAGCAACAAACAAATTAAAACAAACAGCTGACCAAATAAAAATTCAGAGCTGTCGAGAAACCAAAATGGCAGTAAATTAACAAAACCGGCCAACACGCCTAAAAGTATAGAACAGCTGAATGCAAAATATCGATGCTGAAAAAACGGCAATGGATTGTTCCGTATAAAATAGGCTATATCTAAAAGTAAAATAAAAAACGCATTTTGCCAAGTTAACTAGTTGTATTTAATGCTGACAACCATGACTTTCGATTTGTAATACGCTGTTGCCAACATTAAATTGCCTTGCTAGCAATTGCTCAACTTTAAGTCGGCATGCTTCATCATGTTTTTCTATAGTGCAATGTTGTTTAAGTACCACATGCGCCCCTACAACTAACTCCTTGTCACGGCGCATAACCGTAACATTGTGCACATTTTCTACATGCTCAACTTGTCCTATGGCACTTTCAATATCGGCCACATCGGGTAGTTTTGCTTTATTTAAACGCAGACCTTTAACGCACCCAACAATCACTTTTACACCTGTAAACAAAACAAATAACGCAATCAGCATGCTCGATAAAATATCAATAATGCTCCAACCCGTTAGATAAATAAGTATACCGGCGATAAACGTAGAGACAGTTGAAATCAAATCAAAAAATGAATGTAAAAATACCGCATAAACATTAAAGCTAGCCTTTCTACCTTTATATAATACCCATGCTGCAGCACCGTGAAATAAAAATCCAGTGGCGGCAATAACCGACATTAAATAGCTATTGACGACGGGGCCTTGCCCTTCATGGTGATGTACAAAGCGCTCGCCGCCTTCGTATAAAATCACCAGGCTGATCGCCAAATATAAACAACCGTTGATCAAACCACCGGTCAACTCTGCTTTTTGATAACCATCGTTGTAGTTTTTAGCTAAATGAATCGCTAAGCTCGATGCGATCAAAGCAATAAATAAAGAACTATTATGAACAAATAAATGCCCAGCATCGGCTAATACGGCAAGAGAGTTTGCATAATAGGCACCAATAACTTGAATAACCATAAATGAGCTAGTGATTGCTAATGCAATTAATAATCTACGTCGTGATGCTTGGTGAGTTGTAATGTCGGTCATGAAAAGCGGTTTTACCTGTGCTTAAGTGTGCTAAGAGTCATCATTCTAAAAAACGTTTAAAAGAGTAATGATATACAGTATCAATTGTAGTACTTCCATAAGCCAAACGCACTAAAAACTTAATATCGAGTTAATTTATATATAAAACGGCTAATTAAAATACCATTTTCTTAAAATTGAATGTAAGCTTAATATGTTAATAAGAAGTTGGAAATCCAGTGAGACAGTATTCTGTAGACGAAATTTGGCAATCTTTACAAGCGTTGCCACTTGCAATTGTGCTGTTTGATCAACAAACAGATACGCTGCACGCCAACGCATCAAGTCAGCAGTTACTTAAATTAATGCCAGCAATAAGTCCAGTGGAAAAAGCGTTTCAGCACTTATCAATTAAACACACAGAAAACCACACGATTGTTGATTATCAGACCTTTTTAACTCCCCAAAATAACACCGAACACATCTATAACATTGCCACAAAACACACACTCCTGCGTGTTACAGTCACCTATAGTTTAATTGGCCCACAGTTAATAATGCTGGCGCTTGAACCGCACACATCGTTTACTGTACACGCTGATTTTGACGAAGTAATAGCAAAAATATCAACACAACTTATTGATATACAAATAGACAACCTCGATCAACAGATCGAAAGCGCTTTAAAAACCATAGGTACATTTTGTGATGCTGATCGCAGCTATTTATTTCAATTTAGTGAAAACGGCAAAGCCATGAGCAATACTCATGAATGGGTTAATACGCAGGTCAAGCCTTTTAAAGAAAAGCTGCAAGATATTCAACAAGACCTATTACCTTATTTTTTTACCACGATGAACGAAAAGCACGTTTTTAAGGTATCTGATGTAAACTTGTTACCCCCAGCCGCTGCTGCTGAAAAAGCTGAATTTGAATCAGAGGGGATCAAGTCTGTTTTATGTATTGGGCTGCGCTCTGAAAACGCCTTATTTGGTTTTATTGGCTGTGATTGTGTAACACATATACGCCACTGGACCGACACCGACCTTATGCGGATCAAACTGGTAGGTGAAATTATTGCCAATGCACTGAAAAACGTTCTGTATAAACAACGCTTAGAGCAAGCTCAACAGCAATTACTTTTAGCCAACCAAGAACTGCAATCACAAGCAAATCTCGACAGCCTGACAAATATCGCCAATCGCCGCTGTTTTGATCAAACCTTACTCCGTGAAATTCAACGCGCAACACGCTCACATCAACCATTGAGTTTAATCATTTGTGATATCGATTATTTTAAACTGTATAACGACAATAATGGCCACCAGCAAGGCGATGAGGCACTCAAACAAGTTGCCCAAACCTTGCATCGCTTATGTAAGCGACAAGGTGATTTAGCAGCTCGCTACGGCGGAGAAGAATTTGCAATTGTGTTACCCAGCATTGATAAACCCCACTGCTTAAAATTTGCCAGATTACTGCAACAGCAAATAAGCCAACTAAATATCCTGCACCCAAATTCAAACGTAGCCGACCACCTCACCCTCAGCATCGGATGTTACAGCTGTAAACCAGATAAATACACCACCGCCGATATGATGATCCTCGCCGCCGACAGCGCACTTTACGTGGCAAAAAAAACAGGCCGCAATCAAATTCAAGTCTTTGATGAAGAGCATTAGAGCCATGTATTCGTAGCAGCGAGTTTACCTCGCGACAAATCAAAGTATTACATGTTGCTTAACCCCTCCCTTTATAAATTCAACAATACTCCAAATGTCCTGTACTGTAGGCCGTGCTTTAGCGCGAAATGTCACCCGCAACGCAAAATGATCACTTCAGCAAGTGAAATCTTAGCCAGTTAAATTCACCAATTCAGCCCGTGAGTACGGGGAACACGGGCTCTGGCAAGTTAGCGTTAAACTCGTTTACGGTTCAGCCCCGTGGGTACGGGGAACACCAAGGGCTAGAGCTTGGGCAACAAGCGCAGGGCGGTTCAGCCCCGTGGGTACGGGGAACACAAAGAAGCGGGCGGCACAAGTAAGCACGATGACGGTTCAGCCCCGTGAGTACGGGGAACACGTTCGGTTCCATGTTAAATCGAGCGAATCCTTCGGTTCAGCCCCGTGAGTACGGGGAACACAATACTGTGCTGTGTTTAACATAATTTAATACCGGTTCAGCCCCGTGAGTACGGGGAACACGTTAATCGCATATTAAACGAAAAGCAACTAAGGCGGTTCAGCCCCGTGAGTACGGGGAACACTAAGTCAGCAACTAAATCAGAGTATGATTTAACGGTTCAGCCCCGTGAGTACGGGGAACACATAGGCGGTGATAGGATCAAGCCCCTCAACGTCGGTTCAGCCCCGTGAGTACGGGGAACACTTGCCAAAATGCACAAACCCACTGGCAGCATACGGTTCAGCCCCGTGAGTACGGGGAACACATATTTCAAGATGCTCAAACCGATTCAGCTAGCGGTTCAGCCCCGTGAGTACGGGGAACACAAGTCATTAACAACCGCTGATTTTTCTTTATTCGGTTCAGCCCCGTGAGTACGGGGAACACTTCTCACCACCGCTTGTGATGTCGGTTTCCATCGGTTCAGCCCCGTGAGTACGGGGAACACTGGTGGTGTCAGTGTTTGTGCTAGTTTTTTTGCGGTTCAGCCCCGTGAGTACGGGGAACACTGTTGTATTAATTGATGGTATAAATGTATCAGCGGTTCAGCCCCGTGAGTACGGGGAACACAAGTTGGCAGTCTTGCAGACTCAATTGATAGTCGGTTCAGCCCCGTGAGTACGGGGAACACATGATCGCATACATCGAAAGTATGAATGATTGCGGTTCAGCCCCGTGAGTACGGGGAACACAAGCCAAGGTGCGACGTTTTGTGCAATGCGCGCGGTTCAGCCCCGTGAGTACGGGGAACACCGACTGGATTAATTTCGCCAGCTTACGTTTAGCGGTTCAGCCCCGTGAGTACGGGGAACACATTTGCAAAAACGTTATCTGAAATATGAACACCGGTTCAGCCCCGTGAGTACGGGGAACACACAAACTCAGCGCCGTTAGCTGCTAACAAGCCCGGTTCAGCCCCGTGAGTACGGGGAACACCGTTACCTAAAGAAATTACCAAAACAAAACCCCGGTTCAGCCCCGTGAGTACGGGGAACACGCCTCCTGTTATCTCATTACCACCTATGATAACGGTTCAGCCCCGTGAGTACGGGGAACACTCTATAATCATGATTATGTACATAAGTGGGTACGGTTCAGCCCCGTGAGTACGGGGAACACTGGCACTAATGTATTAGCAATTAATGCGGCGTCGGTTCAGCCCCGTGAGTACGGGGAACACTTCTATTACAAATAGCTTTCAAGAAAATATACCGGTTCAGCCCCGTGAGTACGGGGAACACCATATCGACACTATCAACACTCGTCGCACTGTCGGTTCAGCCCCGTGAGTACGGGGAACACGACCCTAAAGTATCAGGAACTAATGTCAAATACGGTTCAGCCCCGTGAGTACGGGGAACACGCCATCAAACCTGTTTATTAACGTGTCACCCGCGGTTCAGCCCCGTGAGTACGGGGAACACCACTACTTGTACGCTCAACAACTCGGTAACGCCGGTTCAGCCCCGTGAGTACGGGGAACACAAATTTGGTGAGTTTTCAGTTAGGCCAAACTGCGGTTCAGCCCCGTGAGTACGGGGAACACACTGGATTTATTTCTGAGCGTACAGCTATTGACGGTTCAGCCCCGTGAGTACGGGGAACACTGAGCAAATGCAGATAACAAAAGCTGATGCCGCGGTTCAGCCCCGTGAGTACGGGGAACACAGTTAATAGCGCGTTAATGCTGTGTATTGAAACGGTTCAGCCCCGTGAGTACGGGGAACACATATCGGCAACTGTATCAAAGTAATTTAATTTCGGTTCAGCCCCGTGAGTACGGGGAACACCTTCACCTTCTTTCGTGTTAACAGCTGCGCTTCGGTTCAGCCCCGTGAGTACGGGGAACACCTATCTGCTGATACAGTGTCGTCATAGTATATCGGTTCAGCCCCGTGAGTACGGGGAACACCGTCTAAAATGATATCCATGAAATCACCAACGCGGTTCAGCCCCGTGAGTACGGGGAACACTGCGGGTCGAATATCTCATCGTTTTTAGTGCTCGGTTCAGCCCCGTGAGTACGGGGAACACGGCATTCATTATTTATACATGAGTAATAAGCGCGGTTCAGCCCCGTGAGTACGGGGAACACCCAGTCACGCCCGAAGTGCTAAACGAAACACACGGTTCAGCCCCGTGAGTACGGGGAACACGCTTCACTGTAACGGCGAGACTCAATAACTTTCGGTTCAGCCCCGTGAGTACGGGGAACACACCCCGCAGCTATAACCAGTAAAGTTTTCAAGTGTTACCAGCAATGCAAAAATGATCCACTTCAACAATTGAAATCTGATCCAGTTAACTTAACACTGGTGCTTTTGGATAAGCACCATGATTTCAAAAGAAGAGTTCATGAAAATAAAAGTCT
>NZ_JACJEY010000070.1:0-21508 GCF_014164295.1 Pseudoalteromonas sp. SG43-7 | reverse complement strand
TCACCACAGAGATTAAGAAACGCTGCGCTTTAGAGAAGTAATTGTAAAAATAGGTGCTAGGAAGTGGCTAGGGTGTATTCGAAGCAAGTGGCGCTTTTCTCATTTGCTCTCATTCTACTCTTTGTGCAGAAAGGTTTTTGATTGTGGGCATTACTTGTAGGCGAGTGGCTTGCCACCGCGAAAATAATCTCATTGTCGCGAGGTAAACTCGCTGCTACCAATGCGTAGGTGCGGGTTTACCCCGCGCAATTAGATTAAAGTTCTGTCAGTGATTAATTCACCACCGAGAACACAGAGTTCACAGAGAAGAAATAAGTGATTTTTTACTTTGGTTTCTCTGTGTAGCGCGCAGCGCCTTTGTGCCCTCGGTGGTAAAATAAGTTTGTTTGTGTAAATGTATAAACAGTCGCGAGATAAACTCGCTGCTACCAATATGTAGCCGCGGGGTTACCCCGCGCAATAGATTAAAGTTCTGTCAGTGATTAATTCACCACCGAGTTCACAGAGAAGAAATAAGTGATTTTTTACTTTGGTTTCTCTGTGTAGCGCGCAGCGCCTTTGTGCCCTCGGTGGTAAAATAGGTTTATCGGTGTAAATGTATAAACAGTCACGAGGTAAACTCGCTGCTACCAATACGTAGGCGCGGGGTTACCCCGCACAATAGATTCAAGTTCTGTCAGTGATTAATTCACCACCGAAAACACAGAGTTCACAGAGAAAAAATAAGTGATTTTTTACTTTGGTCTCTCAGTGTAGCGCGCAGCGCCTTTGTGCCCTCTGTGGTAAAATAGGTTTATCGGTGTAAATGTATAAACAGTCGCGAGGTAAACTCGCTGCTACCAATACGTAGGCGCGGGTTTACCCCGCGCAATAGATTCAAGTTCTGTCAGTGATTAATTCACCACCGAGAACACAGAGAAAAAATAAGTGATTTTTTACTTTGGTTTCTCTGTATAGCGCGCAGCGCCTTTGTGCCCTCGGTGGTAAAATAGATTTGTCGGTGTAAATGTATAAACAGTCACGAGGTAAACTCGCTGCTACCAATGCGTAGTCGCGGGTTTACCCCGCGCAATAGATTCAAGTTCTGTCAGTGATTAATTCACCACCGAGAACACAGAGTTCACAGAGAAGAAATAAGTGATTTTTTACTTTGGTTTCTCTGTGTAGCGCGCAGCGCCTTTGTGCCCTCGGTGGTAAAATAGGTTTGTTTGTGTAAATGTATAAACAGTCGCGAGGTAAACTCGCTGCTACCAATACGTAGCCGCGGGGTTACCCCGCGCAATAGATTCAAGTTCTGTCAGTGATTAATTCACCACCGAGTTCACAGAGAAGAAATAAGTGATTTTTTACTTTGGTTTCTCTGTGTAGCGCGCAGCGCCTTTGTGCCCTCGGTGGTAAAATAAGTTTATCGGTGTAAATGTATAAACAATCACGAGGTAAACTCGCTGCTCCCAATACGTAGGCGCGGGTTTACCCCGCGCAATTAGATTAAAGTTCTGTCAGTGATTAATTCACCACCGAGAACACAGAGAACACAGAGAAAAAATAAGTGATTTTTTACTTTGGTTTCTCTGTGTAGCGCGCAGCGTCTTTGTGCCCTCGGTGGTAAAATAAGTTTATCGGTGTAAATGTATAAACAGTCACGAGATAAACTCGCTGCTACATACACGTAAGTGCGGGCTTTTAGTAGTTTTTAGGTTTTAGGTTTTAGCGAATGCAAAATTTCTTTCTCGATATAATCACTGTTATGCACAACCAATTATGGTTTTACTTACTCACTGTTGGCTTAGTGAGCCTGTGTATTGGCAGTTTTTTGAATGTAGTTATTTACCGGTTGCCGATAATGATGCAGCGTGAATGGCAAACAGAATGCCGTGTTTTACTGGCTGACGATTTAAAACCTACAAAAGCTGATAATACAGAAACTGAGTTTAATCTGATCAAGCCCAACTCGACCTGCCCAAAATGCAAAACGGCAATTAAGCCTTGGCAAAACATTCCTGTTATTAGCTGGTTATTGTTAAAAGGTCGCTGCGCCAGTTGCAGTAACCCAATTTCAGTACGTTACCCAATTGTTGAAATGCTTACTGCGGTTTTAAGCTTAATAGTGGCCTACACCTTTGGCGTGACTGAGCAGGCACTACTGTATATTTTAATTACTTGGGTGCTCGTCGCCCTGACCTTTATTGACATTGATCATATGCTACTGCCTGACCAACTCACCTTACCTTTAGTCTGGTTAGCATTAATTGCTGCGGTAATGGGCATCACTATCTCCCCAACAGATGCCATTATTGGTGTAGCATGTGGTTACTTAAGCCTCTGGAGCGTATTTTGGCTATTTAAACTGCTCACCGGTAAAGAAGGCATGGGCTATGGTGATTTTAAATTACTGGCGGTATTTGGCGCATTGCTTGGCTGGCAATCATTACTCACCATTGTTTTATTATCGAGTGTAGTAGGCGCTATTATTGGTATCGCGTTATTGAGTATTCAAGGCAAAGATAAAGCCACGCCAATTCCATTTGGGCCTTATTTAGCCATTGCTGGTTGGGTTACTTTGTTATGGGGCACACAGATCCAAGTATTTTATTTTAATTTGTTAGGTTATTAATATGCATGCATCCACTCATAAACCGATGAAAAATTGGGTGCTGGGCTTAACCGGCGGTATTGGTTGCGGAAAAAGCGCCGTTAGTGCCATGTTTGAAAAACTCGCTATTACCGTGGTTGATGCTGACATTATTGCACGCCACGTAGTCAAACCGCATAGCCCTGGTTTAGCTGCCATTAGTGAGCATTTTGGTGCCCAAGTGCTAAACCCCGACGGCAGTTTAAACCGGGCGCAATTACGTGAGATTATTTTTGCTGATACAGCGCAAAAAACTTGGCTTAATAATTTGCTGCATCCACTGATCCGTGAAAAAATCCTTACTGATTTACACTCTGCAAACAGCGCATATGTGGTGCTCGTCGCACCACTGTTATTTGAAAATGGTCTTGAGCAATATTGTGATCGCACTTTAGTGATTGACGTTCCTGTAGAAATACAACTCAAGCGTACTATCGCCCGCGATAACACCTCTGAGCAGCAAGCACGCAGTATTATCGCCGCACAAATGTCACGCGAGGATAAACTCCACCGAGCTGACGATGTGATTGATAACAACCGCCCATTGCATTTGGTTGAGCAGGATATAATGCAGCTTCATCAAAACTACTTACAACTAACGACTAACGACTAAAGCTAACTAATAAAGATGATAACGGTTGTGATAAACAAAAACTTTTTAGCTTTTTGTTGTCAAATTACCTTAAATCGACAAGACTGATGTTATACCATTCTTTTTTCTGATAAATTGCTGGCTATGAAAGGATCTAACCAAGGTGCGCAATGAATATTAATTCACCATTACTTAGAAAGTTTATTACGCTTGGCCGTATTGACGCAGAAACAGTCAAACTCAAACAACGTGAGTATGGCTCAACTGCAGAGTTGATCGCAAAATGCAGCGGTATTGATGGTCATGAACTTGCCGAGCAATGTATCGACTTATTCCGAGTGCCTTATTTTGATATACGTGAGTTTGACGTCGAGCTGATCCCAAAAGAGCTTGTTAAAGAAAAACTGATCAAAGATCATCATATTCTGCCTTTAATTAAAAAAGGCCGTAAACTCTACATTGCCGCGTCGGATCCTACTGATTATGGTGCTTTTGAAAACTTTGAATTCAGTACAGGGCTTGCTTGTGAGGTGGTCGTTGTTGATTATCGCCAGCTTGAAGCCAAAATAGATCAACTGCTTGATGCGTCGGGCAGTTTAAATTTAAGTGATGAAGAATTTAAAGAATTTAGTGATTTAGATACCGAAAGCCCTCGCGAAATACAAAACAACGGCGAAGACGAAAAAGACGATGCCCCAATTATCGTCTACATCAATAAAATTTTGATGGATGCAATTAAAAAAGGCGCCTCGGATTTACACTTTGAACCTTACGAACATAAATACCGCGTGCGTTTTCGTATCGATGGCATTTTACATGAAATGGCCAGCCCGCCGAACAGCTTAGCCACGCGTTTATCAGCGCGGATAAAAGTAATGGCACGCTTAGATATTGCCGAAAAACGCAAACCACAAGATGGCCGTATCAAACTTAAAATCACCGAACGTAAAAGTATCGATTTCCGGGTAAGTACGCTGCCGACTTTGTGGGGCGAAAAAATCGTAATGCGTATCCTTGATTCATCCAGTGCCATGCTTGGCATTGATGTACTGGGTTATGAACCTGAGCAGAAAAAACTCTATATGGATGCGCTGCAACAACCGCAAGGCATGATTTTAGTTACCGGCCCTACCGGCTCGGGTAAAACAGTATCACTTTACACTGGTTTGAATATTCTTAACCAACCAGAGCGTAATATCAGCACTGCAGAAGATCCGGTTGAGATTAACCTTGAAGGTATCAACCAAGTACAAATTAACCCGCGCGCAGAGATGACCTTTGCTAATGCGCTAAAAGCGTTTTTACGTCAAGATCCTGATGTGGTGATGGTCGGTGAGATCCGTGATCTTGAAACCGCTGAAATTTCTATCAAAGCGGCGCAAACTGGTCACTTGGTATTATCGACCTTACATACTAACTCAGCACCTGAAACCCTAACCCGTTTACTTAATATGGGTGTACCTGCTTATAACGTTGCCAGCTCGATTAGCTTAATTATCGCACAGCGCTTAGCTCGACGTTTATGCCCTAAATGTAAAGCACCTGAAAGCTTGCCGGACGAAGAGTTACAACGCCAAGGTTTTAGCCCTGAACAAATAACTGAACTCACTTTATTTGCACCCAAAGGCTGCGATAGCTGCACTGATGGCTACAAAGGTCGTGTGGGTATTTATGAAGTAATGCAGATTACTCCAGAAATAGCGCAAATCATTATGCGTGGCGGTAATTCACTAGAAATTGCTGAAGTATCGTTAAAGTCAGGCTTTAATAACTTGCGTTTATCAGGCCTCAGAAAAGCTGCCGCCGGTATGACTTCATTAGCCGAGATAAACCGAGTAACTAGTTTTTAAGATCCTAAAACCTAGCTTTCTAGGTTTTAGAGTTATAAATCGTAAACAATATGTATGAGAAGATGTTATGCCAACAGTTGTAAGCTGCCCAACGTGTAAAACCCAAGTCGAATGGTCAGAAAAAAGTCCGCACCGCCCTTTTTGTTCAAAACGCTGTCAGTTAATTGATTTAGGCGAATGGTCGTTTGAAAACAATAAAATCTCTGCACCAATAACCTCTGCAGATGATTTAAGCCAAGATATGATTGAAGATATTGAAGCTATGCTTGCTAAAAACGACGATGATTTTTTCAAGTAAGCCTGAAGTAATTGAAAAATAGGGGCTAGGTTTTAGGTAGTAGCTAGGTTCTAGTATTCGAAGCTCGCAGCCCGTGGCGAGGTAAACTCGCTGCTACCAATACGTAGGCGCGGGTTTACCCCGCGCAAACTCCAATTAACTACTTTGCTGTTAACCAAGCTTCCAAACCAAAAACACCAACGCAAAGCCAACTAAATAAATCAGTCCTAACCAGCTCAAGCTTTGTATTACTTTGGAATGCTGAATACTTGGCACTGAGCGAACTAAGCTGAAGTTCAGCCATGCAAAAATCGGCGTGGTCAAAAATGCTAGCGTCATAGCAAAAGTAAGCATAGGGCCAAGGGCTGATTTAAAGAATAAGATCACCGCCATCCCCGCCAAAGACTGTACTATCAACCAGATATTTAAGCTGTGCTTACTTTGTTTAAAACCTAATAACTTGTGTGATTCGTTTAATGTGCGGGCGTAGCCATCAAGCACGGTTAAAGTTGTGCCAAACATACACAAAAACGCGATAATTGAAACTAATGGTCGTGCCCATTCACCTATGGTAAGGGCATACATATCAATAAGCTGTTTAGCAAATGCCACGCCGCCGAGCTCTATATTCGCGCTTTGCCCGTATTGCACTAGCACACCAAGTGAAAAGAATACTAATGCCAGCCCTGCGGTTAACCAATAACCTAAATTAAAATCAAATAACCCCTGCGCTCTAGTTACCGTTTGTTGGCTTTGTTTTTCTTTAAGCCACAATGAGCTTAATGCTGAGATTTCAATCGGTGCAGGCATCCAGCCCATCAATGCCACCATAAAACCCAGCATAGCAAGTTCATAGGGAGATGGGCCAACGTAATCAGCAGGTGCCATTGGGCCGTTACTAAATGCAATAGCTAGGGCAATGACTGTTGCTAGTGTAAGTAGCCCCATAATAGCCTTGGCGACGTTATCGAGTGCTTTAAAGTGCCCGAGTAATAAAATGACTAAGCAAACGGCGAGGATCAACCAACACAGTAAAGTCACTGAAATAGCAATAGGTAAAGCGTAGTGTAATAAACTGGCCGTTAATAGCAGCACACCAGCAGTATTGACCACCGCAGCAATAATATTTAAGCCAATAAAACTATAAAAAAACCATGGGCCTTTACTTTGATAGCCTTCAACTAAGCTTTTTTTTGTGGCTAGCGTGTACTCGATACCAAAGCGGAAAAATGGATACTTAAGCACGTTAACAACGAGGATTAACCAAAATAGCTGCCAGCCAAAAATAGCCCCTGCTTGCGTTGATGCCACTAAATGTGAGCCACCAATTGCAGCGGTCGCCATTAAAATACCGGGACCTAGTGCGTTTAAACGAGTTTGCCAAATTGATACTGCTGACTGCATCTGTGTACTTATTACTTATGGTTAATAATAAGCAAGTTACAGCGTTTTAATTAAGAAATAAAGAGTAAAGCGGAGGTTTAGAGGACTAGTCCTTTAGATGTAAATCGCTAGATCCTAGTTGCCTAAGATCTAGCGTCTTTATTATTTAACGTAGGTCCATTTCTTGAATAATTTCATGAGCAATTTCAGGTGTAGTGCTCACCGGTTTTTCATGTAAATTGGCTTTAATTTGGCCTTTACGATGCTTTAGTGCTGCATCGAGTTTTTTAGCCGCGTTTGCAATAGCTGGATAAAGAACTTCGTTCTCACCTTTAACGGATAAACGCGCGCCTTCGTATATGGTACTGATTTCTGCTTGGAGCTTATGATGCTCTTTTGAAAGAATGATATCTAGTGCGATCAGAGATGGAAAATGACTCGCAATTTTTGAAAATTTTTCGTTGATGTGCTCTCTAATAGAGTCAGTAACGTCAACATGGTGACCAGAAAGATTAATTTTCATAGGGTATCCTTTTTTATGTTACCTCATAACTAGTATTGGGGGCTATTTAGATTAACACAAGGCAGAAAAGCATAAATATGAAATTTATTTGTTATTACAGCTGATGTAGATCAATTTAGTCACATTAAATATGCAAAAGCCCGCGCATGGCGGGCTTTCAGCGTGTCACTTGATTTGTATATTAAGTATACGAACAACAGTAATCAGCAAAGTCAGTCACTTTTACTTGAAAGGTAACGTTAGCATCAACGTTAAAAGACTCCCCTGCTGACATCGTTTGCCATTTCGTCTCACCAGGGAGTAATACATCCCACTGGCCGCCGTTTAATTCCATCAATTCTTTTTTGCTCGTAGCAAATTCAAACTCACCCGGTTGCATAAAACCTAACGTTTTAGTACTGCCATCAGCAAAAACCACGGTACGACTTGATACTTTACCGTCAAAATATACGTTCGCTGTTTTAACAACACTTACATTATCAAACTGAGACATCCTCACTCCTGTTTATAGTATTTATAATTTGATTACCCCCACAGTGCCTGATACTCAAAAAGCTTGCAAGGGAAGAGTCATAGTAATGAAAAATACTCATGGGCTTCGGGCTTACATTGTAGGTCGTGCTTTAGCGCGTAAAATGCTTAAGAGTTAAATAAATAATTAAATCACCGCTTTTTTAGCTGTGATAAACAGTGGTAACGCCTAAATAATTCGCCGAAGCGAAATGGTTGTTTTTTTGCTCTGCAAAAAAAGACAACTTGCGGAGGTAGTATTAATTTGATTGTTATGAGTTTTTAACATGATGTAAATACTGGCTTAATACAATATGCAACCATGCAATACTGAATTCGAGATCGCTACCTCTAGATTTAGGCATCATATAGTGATCATAGCTAGATACCATTTCAGTAAATGCTTCTATTTTTTCGTCTATGCATTTAGGTTCAACAGCATGAGCCATTTTATTTCTTATTGCATTTAACTCTTTGAGAAAAGGCCAAATTTCCAGCTTTATATCTTTCTGTACAAGGGCCCAGCAAAGATTGAGTTTTTGAGCAAACATCGTATTTTGGCCAATTTTTATTTCTAGAGGGTTCCCCTGTGCTAGTTTCTCTTTGAGCAAATCAGTAAGTAACTCCTCTATCAGAAGGTGCCCCTTTAACACAATAAGCGCACTATCAGCCCCAGCGGGAAGAAGCTTCATAAATCGAGCTGATTTTTCTGCTAGCTCTACCTGTGATTCCATAATTCACTCTAACTCATAACATTTTATAATGCGCTAATCGTTAATATTCCTGCTGATTTAACGCTCATCTTTCTAAATTATTATAGTTTTAACAAATTAGCTAAGATATTACTATCACTAAGTTTTTGTTCAGCTTAAAGCAAAATCAGATAAGGCAATTTGAACACCATACAATCGGGGCTAAAGCACCCTCCTACGGCTTTTCCCTAGCACTGCGCCTCAGACTTAAAACTGATAGCTGACGGCTTAAAGCTTACAGCTCTGTATAAAAAAGCCCGCGCTGTGTAACCACAGTGCGGGCTTTTAAATTTCAATCGTAAAAATTAAAACAATTCGTTAGCTTTGTTTACGATGTTTTCTACCGTGAAGCCAAAGTGCTCAAACAGCTCATTTGCAGGGGCTGACTCACCAAAGGTGGTCATACCTACTACTGCGCCGTTTAGGCCTACGTATTTATACCAGTAGTCTGCAATGCCTGCCTCTACTGCTACGCGGCGTGAAACTGCAGCTGGTAATACGCTTTCTTTGTATGCAGCATCTTGCGCATCAAATGCATCTGTTGATGGCATTGATACAACGCGTACTTTTTTACCTTGCTTACGTAGTTCTGCCGCTGAATCTTGTGCTAATTGCACCTCAGAGCCAGTTGCGATTAAGATAAGCTCAGGCTCGCCATCACAGCTCAGTACATAACCACCTTTTTTAACGTCGCTTAATTGCTGCGCTGAGCGAGTTTGCTGCTCAAGGCCTTGGCGAGTAAAGATAAGTGATGTTGGACCATCTTGGCGCTCAATCGCTTGTTGCCATGCAATCGCAGACTCAACTTGGTCACACGGGCGCCAGTTAACTAGGTTTGGCGTTAAACGCATGCTAGCAATTTGCTCTACTGGTTGGTGAGTTGGACCATCTTCACCTAAACCGATTGAATCGTGGGTGTATACAAAAATGCTTGGCACTTTCATAAGTGCAGCCATGCGTACTGCATTACGTGCATATTCCATAAACATTAGGAAAGTTGCGCCGTAAGGAATAAAACCTTTATGCAGTGCAATACCATTCATAATCGCCGACATACCAAACTCACGAACACCGTAATAGATGTAGTTACCGCTGGCATCATCGCGTGTTAAGCCTTTAGAGCCTTTCCAAATAGTCAGGTTAGAACCCGCTAAATCAGCTGAGCCGCCCATAAATTCAGGCAGTAATGGGCCAAATGCATTCAGTGCGTCTTGCGATGCCTTACGTGATGCTGGGTTTGCTGGATTTGCGTCTAGTTGCTCAATATATGCTTGTGATTTTTCAGCCCAATCTGCTGGCAACTCACTACTAGTACGGCGTTTAAATTCAGCGGCTAGTTCTGGGTGTGCAGCGGCGTACGCGGCAAATTTTTCATCCCAGTTAGCTTCAAGTTGTTTACCCTTTTCTTTGCCATCCCATTGTGCATAAATATCAGCTGGGATTTCAAATGCTTCACCAGTCCAACCAAGGAACTCGCGTGCTGCTTTGATTTCGTCTTCACCTAGTGGTGCGCCGTGACAATCATGGCTACCTGATTTATTTGGTGAACCATAACCGATAACTGTTTTACAACAAATTAGTGTTGGCTTGTCGGTGATGCTGCGTGCTTCTTCGATGGCTGCGCGGATAGCGTCAGAGTCATGGCCATCAACGTCACTTACTACATGCCAACCGTAGGCTTTAAAGCGTGCAGGTGTATCGTCGCTAAACCAACCTTCAACTTCACCATCAATTGAAATACCGTTGTCATCCCAAAATGCAACAAGCTTACCTAGGCCTAATGTGCCGGCAAGTGAACATGCTTCATGAGAAATACCTTCCATTAAGCAACCATCGCCTAAGAAAGTATATGTGTGGTGATCAACAATATCATGACCTTCGCGGTTAAATTGCGCGGCTAATGCTTTTTCAGCAATCGCCATACCTACCGCGTTAGTGATCCCTTGACCAAGTGGGCCCGTAGTAGTCTCAATACCTGGCGCATACCCATATTCTGGGTGTCCAGGTGTTTTTGAATGCATTTGACGGAAGTTTTTAATTTCCTCAATTGGTAAATCATAACCACTTAAATGCAATAGAGAATAAATAAGCATTGAACCGTGGCCATTGGAAAGTATAAATCGATCTCTATCTACCCACTCTGGATTTGTTGGATTGTGGTTTAGATAATCGCGCCATAGTACTTCTGCGATATCAGCCATGCCCATAGGGGCTCCAGGGTGGCCTGATTTGGCCTTTTGTACTGCGTCCATTGATAAGACGCGAATAGCATTTGCAAGTTCTTTGCGAGACGGCATGGATTCTCCTACCTTTACTGTATTTGCGCTGGTTATTGTGTGTATTCATTTGAAGATCCATTCTTACTTATTGTAGGGGCTGTATGCAATTAAAAACCTGATTAAATTGGGCATTATGAATTTTTTTTAAGAACAAAAAGTTATTAGTAATTTTATTTAGACGTCTAGGCGTAAAAACACTATGCAACTATCGTTGTTTTAGATAAAATACGCCCCTAAATTTTTTAGCGCTCTTACCGACGTTTGTGAAGCGCAATATTTGTGAGCAAAGACAATGGCAAAACATTTATTTACTTCTGAATCTGTTTCTGAAGGTCATCCGGATAAAATCGCGGACCAAATCTCTGACGCGGTACTAGATGCCATCTTAGAACAAGATTCTCATGCCCGTGTTGCGTGTGAAACTTACGTAAAGACTGGTATGGTTATGGTTGGTGGTGAAATCACTACTAGCGCATGGGTTGATATCGAAGAAATCACACGTAAAACTGTACGTGAAATTGGCTACACTCATTCTGATATGGGTTTTGATGCCGACTCGTGTGCAATTTTAAACACGATTGGTAAGCAGTCTCCTGACATCAACCAAGGTGTTGACCGTACTAGCCCAGAAGAACAAGGCGCTGGCGACCAAGGCCTAATGTTTGGTTACGCATGTAATGAAACTGAAGTATTAATGCCTGCACCAATCACTTACTCACACCGTTTAGTACAGCGTCAAGCGCAAGTACGTAAAAGCGGCGAGCTAAACTGGTTACGTCCTGATGCAAAATCACAAGTTACTTTTGCATATGAAAACGGCAAGCCAGTAGGTATTGACGCTGTGGTACTTTCTACTCAACACAGTGAAGACATTTCACAAAAAGATTTAGTAGAAGCTGTGATGGAAACAATTATCAAGCCGGTACTGCCTGCTGAGCTTATCACTAGTGCAACTAAGTTTTTCATTAACCCGACTGGCCGTTTTGTAATCGGTGGCCCAATGGGTGACTGTGGTCTTACTGGTCGTAAAATTATCGTTGATACCTATGGCGGCATGGCTCGTCACGGTGGCGGTGCATTCTCAGGTAAAGATCCATCAAAAGTTGACCGTTCAGCTGCGTACGCTGCACGTTACGTTGCTAAAAACATCGTTGCTGCGGGCCTTGCTGACAAATGTGAGCTACAAGTTTCTTACGCAATCGGTGTTGCAGAGCCAACGTCAATCAGTGTTGAAACATTTGGTACCAGCAAGCTTGAAGAATCACGTTTAATTGAATTGATTCGTGAACACTTTGACTTACGTCCATATGGCTTAATTAAAATGCTTGATCTTGAGCGCCCTATTTATCTACCAACTGCAGCTTACGGGCATTTTGGTCGTGATGAATTCCCTTGGGAACGCACAGATAAAGCAGACGCACTTCGCGCAGCAGCTGGTCTTTAATATTAGCCATTGTGTGAATACAAAAAAGCGCCAATTGGCGCTTTTTTTATGCCTGCTGATTATGTTGTTGTAAATGCGTAGGTTATTGTCGCGAGGTAAACTCGCTGCTGCCAGACGTAGGCGCGAGTTTACCCCGCAAAATTAAAACTAGGTTCTAGGAAGTGGCTAGGAGTTAGGGCGTGTTCGAAGCCAGTGGTATTTCCCCCCTTATTCACTACTCTTGGTGCAAACCTATTCTTTAATAATTTCACCACAGAGTTCATAGAGGAAAACCTGTAAGTAATTAACTTTACTTTTGTCTTCTCGGTGTAGCGCACAGCGCCTACTACCCTCGGAGGTAAATAGGCTTGTCGCCATAAATGGCGACCTACAGGAGCGCGGTGGATATTACTTGTAGCCGAGTGGCTTGCCACCGCGAAGGATAAAGTGTTTATCGCGAGATAAACTCGCTGCTACCAGACGTAGGCGCGGGTTTACCCCGCGCAATTAAAGCTCGGTTCTAGAAAGTGACTTGGGTGTATTCGAAGCTTGTCGCTCAAAGCCTGTAACGTTTTGCCTAACTTCCTAACCTATCAATGTAATTATCTTTTCATACCCAGCCACAGCCCATACAATAAATAACACTATCAGTGCTAATGTCACAGCCGCTGAAGCAATATCTTTCGCTCGCCCTGATAACACATGATATTCAACACCGACTCGATCTGTTAATGCTTCAATTGCTGAATTTAGCAACTCAACAATCAACAATAACAAAAAGCTGATTATAAGTATCACCCAGTGCTGTAATGATTGCGCTAGCCAAAATGATAATGGCAATAATACAAGCCCTAGCGCAAGCTCATTACGAAAGGCCGACTCTTCCTTAAATGCGGCTTTAAAACCTTTAATTGAGCATTTAGTTGCTTTTAAAATACGCCCAATTCCTATGCCGTTGGGTTTGTTTACTAAGTTAATTTCTGGTTTAGTCATTTTATGATCTTTAGCGTGTAAGTGTTGCTTATCGGGTGATGGGTAAAACCATTACCTTAATCCATGCCTTGAGTTAATAACTGCCAAGCTGTCGCCATATACTGGGTATATGCTTGCTCTGTCTGTGCATCAATTTCAACAAATTGCGATGGTGTTGTCGGTAAAAGCTGAGTTTTATCCCGCTCATTAACCCTATAATACTCATAAAGCGCCGATAAATCACCACGCCAGAGCTGTTCATTGTGACGTATTGTTTGAAAACCAAATACCCTCCTATCTGGCGCTGCATTAAATAATGATTGTCCCATGCTATAAAACTGAGTATTTGCTGGCGCAATTAAATCTAATAATGTTGGAGCGATATCCATATGGCTTGCCACTTGTTGCGCAGGCACTAAATCTGCACTAACACCTTTGCCATAAATCACTATCGGCACATGAGTTAACTCATATAAATTTGGGCGCTGATGAAAGTTACGGCGACTATAATGATCCCCGGTAATGACAAATAATGCATCTGGATAACGTTGCTCCATCTTAGCCACAAACTCACCCAGCATTTTATCTGCATACCATAAGTGCCCTAATACATAAGGATCTAATAACTCCCCAGCTAATTTATTTATCTCAGCTGGATAATCTGCAACCGACTTATAAGGGTAGTTATATTTATCTAAATCGAGATTAAACGGGCCATGATAACTACCTGAGAGGATCACATTAAAACTTTTTTTCGTTGTTTTTTCTGCTACCAAATCAAATAGCTGACCATCATCAATGCCCCAGACACCGGCGCTACCTTTACCACCAGCATCGGTAGCTGAATAGACCTTATCAACACCTTGGGATAGAACGTACTCACCGACATTTTGCCACGATAATAAACCACCATAAAAAAACTGGCTGGTGTACCCTAACTGCTCGAATTGATTAAATAACGATAGCTTGCTACTTGGGTTTTGTGGCCCAATCAAACTCATATTAACCCCTGCATAAGGGATCCCAGATACAATACTGGATAGCGAATTCATGGTACTGCTAGCTGCAGGTAAAACGTTATCTAGGTAAATACCTTTACTAGCTAGGTTTTTTAACTGATTAGTTAAATTAAGTGCAGCATACTTTTGTTGTAACGGCCAAGAATCATAACTTTCCATAACAATTACAAATACCTGTGACGGTGCAGCTAACAAAGGCGCTGTCGTATGTTTACTCAGCGCATTTAAAGGTAAGGCATCAAGCCCTGAGTTATGGCTTAAATATGGATTTTCACCGTTTACGCCATGGCTTTGTAGATCGTTGTAATCTTTAATGGCATAAAAAAAGCTGCGAAATGGATTGATCACCAAATTATTAATAAATGGGTCCGGCGTTACCGCAGACCACTTTCGTGATGCCGGACGAGACTCAAAAGAACCACGAATAGCACAGATAAATAACACCACAATGATGCTAATTAACAACGTACGCTTCCATTTACAGTCAGTAAAAATGCGCTGTAAAAAGCTATTCGACTGCTTATCAACGCGCTCGCATAACTTAAATGCAACCACCAACAGTGCTAATAACCCCAGAAAACTACCCCATGGCCGATATTGTTCAATCACGGTTAAAGCAATTGCTTGCTGATCATCGTGCAACCCTTCAAACATAAAGTAATTGAATTGGCTACCGTACTCTGCAATATACGTAATACTGGTTATACAGAGTAAAATAGCGACTACAAAAAAAAGCTTACCCGTAAAGTTACGCACCATTCTTACCCAATGACCTAAGCGCATCGGCTGTAAAATACAATTTAATAAAAAAGGAATGCTAAAACACACACCACTGGCAGCTGAGTCAAAAGCAAACCCTGTTTCTAAGGTGTTTAAAATAACGTTAAGATCAATTGGTGTGGTGATCCGGTCATGAAAGTAGACTAAAAAGAAAACCCGAAAGCTCATAAACAATAGAACACCCGCTAGCCATAATGTAGCGATGCGCCAACTTTCGTTAACAAATGAAAACCAACGGCTTGATCCTGCAACTGATGATGCAAACACTTTACGGTCCTTAAAGTAGTATGTTCCCAGCGCGGGAGTATTACCGATTTAAGTTACAGCAACAATATTTTTTTTGTAATTATTTGTAATAAAAGTTCAATTAAACAAAGTAGTAACAAGGAGTTGACTAGCTATCCAGATTATACCAATTGTTAGAATTAACACGCTATTGTTTATTGATGTGACTACAATTACCAACTTGGCTTACTTGCTGATTGGTTTGATAGGTTTTATTGATTAGGCGTAATTTAAGAGCAAGCAAGGTATGCATTGCACTTTCTAATCCCACTTTATTGCTTAGCCAATGCGGAATTGCACCACCAGGATTAGCGTATATTTCATATGTTATAGTTAACAATGATTGCCCTTCACTGCTATGTTGAGTTAATAACCAATGTGCTTTTAGATCAGTGATACGGATCACAGCTTGGCGCTTTGCAAGCTCCCCTGTTTTTGCTGTAATCGTTAACTTAGTCTGGGTGCCGTTCAGTTGTTGGTAGCATGAGTAACTAACCATATCGCGATCAGTGAGTGGCCACGGCGACTCAAACTCGGTATGTACAATAGTTTCTGAGGGACTTAATCGCTCCAACACTTTCACATGGGTAACATTATCAATCCATAACGGCGCGCTGTTAGTATCACTTAGCAATGTCATAAAGTCATTGGCCGTGACACCTTCAATAGTGATCTCAGCCTGCACTTCAAAAATACCATTATCATGTTTTTTGTAGTACACACTTGCACCATCATGCTGTTTCCAGAGTTGCCAATGCTGAACATCACTGAGCGCATCGGCACTAAAGAGCAGCATTAGTAATAATACCCGCCGTACCATGTGTATTCCCTATGTACTGGCTTAAACGCGATTACTGCCAGTAAGGTGATATTTTATATGAAGCTAAGCGGCTTTGTTCCATTGCGTCGACCAAGAATTCAGACTTTCTTTCAAGCCAGCTTTGAATTTTTGCCAGCTCTTCATCATCTTGTCCTGCACATAACTGCTTTAGATACTCAAGCGTGCTGAGCTCGTACATGCCGTGTGAAATATCTAACCATGGAATACGAAACTCACTGCGTTCATCTTTTTCAAATAACGAACCTAAACAGTTACCACTGAGTAAGCTGTTTTCTAAACGCATACGTAAATCCAAGTAATCCTTAACAGTCAGTGTTTTTTGTTCTGGCAGTAACTGATGAAGGTCTTGCCAATCTTTTTCAAATAATCGATTAGCAATCTCAGCGACTGGTTTTTCAGCTGCTTGAAACTGTACTTGCCCCCAACTTTTACGCCATTGCTTATCCACCAGCCAGGTGGTTAAAGACAATAATAAGCGGTTATAGCGAGCGCTATGAAACAACCGATTAATATCATCAATACTTGGCTGTAGCTCTTTTAAGTCATTAATAACTTGCGTTAACTCAGGTGCACTGTTGATTTTTTTATAGTATGCGTGGCGCTTAGATGTGTAGGTTTTTAGTTGAATCGCGTTTTCAACCCATGCTAATTCACTTAATAGCCATTTTAGCTCGGTGCGTAATAGCTCGGTGGTGTTTTTATCAACAATATCGTCAAATAACCAAAACGTATGACGGATTAAACTAATACCATCGGTCACTCGTTTCAGAGTCTTTAAACTCGGTTTATCGAAATAACACTGTTCATGTTTTTGTACAAAACGAATACCAAAGCCAATTGCGGCTATAAGTGCTTGCTCTTGTGTTGCATATTTAGGTAACGATACAAAGCCAATTGATTTACTTGGCTTAAGTGGTTTTTCATCCGCAAGGCGATAACCACGAGCTGCTTTAGAATATAGCCCTAATCGAATATTACTTTGACTCACTAACTTATCTGCTAAAGCAAATAATTCATCGCGGCTGCCTTCAACCAGTTCAATTTCAAGCTCACAAATTGGCTCCATCAAACCCGATGCAGATACTTCACCTTTATCTAACACTACTTCAATTTTAGCGCCACTGTCGGTTTCAATAAGCCAAGTACGACGAATGAAGTTAGTACTAAAAATAGGATAAAGATTAGCGGCAATTGCACTTATTTGCATACCATGCGGCCAAATACTGGCATCAAATGCAGTTATATTTGGTCGGCTACTTTCCAGCGGTAAATTATATTCAGGTCGTTGATGCAACCCGCCCATAACTTCTCCAGCAAGCTTGATAGTTTGCTCACATTGATTATCAGCACAGCGGGTACGAAAACCGATATCGAGCGCTCTTAATTCACGGCTTGGCGTGTCAAAATAAGCATTTTGTAAACTACGCGAAGGTTTATTAGTAACCGTTTTTGCAAATTGAGTAATTAACGCGGGGATCAGTGGGATTACGGCGTCTGACACCAAAAACTTCAGTTCTATCTCAGTATCCATTAGGCTTGAGGATTACCTTTAAAATAAATAAGAGCTCAAAATAAACAAAGCTGCCCAACATTGCAAATTTTTTAGCTTATTTGAATCAGCAAACAGCAGCCATGATTACAATATCAGTCTTGCTATTAGCGCGCTAAATCCATACTATCTCAATACTTAACTATGAATAATACGATTGCTGTCCCACAGACGGTTACATTAACAGGGTAGATTGATGTTTAAACATTCTTTATTAGCTTTGCTATTCGCAGCGGCCGCATTTATGAGTCACGCAGAAGAAAGCAATTCAGCTAGCGATGCAAACACCGCTTATATAGTCGATAATCTTTATACATTTATGCACTCTGGCGCGAGTAAAAATTATCGCATTATTGGCTCTGTTGATGCTGGTACAAAGCTAACCCAGCTATCTGCTGAAGAAAATGGCTTTGTTAAAGTTATTGATGATAAAGAACGAGAAGGCTGGGTAGAAGCTAAATTTGTTTCTAAAACTCCAGGTATTCACCAACAATACCGCACACTCAGTGCTGAAATGGCATCAATGCAAGAGCAACTTCGTCAAGCACAGATTGAATTACCGCAGCTACAAGAGCAAAGCCAAACTTTAACTGACCAAAATAGTGCTCTATCAGAGCAGATTGCTAAATTAAAAAGTACCTTAGAAGCTGAACGCACTGAAAAACAACAAGCCGGTGCAAAAGAAAAACGTCAGCTACTAACTTATGGCGGAGCAATTGCCTTCATAGGTTTATTTTTAGGTATTATTTTGACTATCGTATTATCGCGCCGCAAACGTTACGACGGCTGGGCGTAAAACCTTATACCCCGTATAACAGTAATAACTTAGGTTTATCTAAATAAAAGCCGATGCATAATCGGCTTTTCATACTCAAAGAAACTCCCCCTATAATAATGTATATTTTTCAAACAACATAAAACTATGTTTTGTTCAATGTTTTCAGCATTATTCCCCATCTATATTAACCTATTTCATTTTTACCCGTTAAATATTTACTAGAATATTATTTCATCTTTGTATAATGTAACAAAATACTTGTCCCTAAATGGTGCAGTGAGGGAACCTAATTTAGACGTATAAAAGGATTTAACGATGGCGCAACAACACACCGTCGCACAAGGCGAAACACTGCTACGCATAGCACGCCAATATGGTTATAAAACCTCAACAGCATTATATAACCATCCCAGTAATGCGGAGTTTAAAGCACTACGGCCCGATCCTAATTTAATTTTTCCGGGTGATATCATCAATATTCCACCTAAAAAAGAAAAGTTTATGCCGCTGCGCGCTAACAGTCTAAATACGTTTGTTGTACAAAACGAAAAAGAATATTTTCGCCTGCAAATAATTCATGAAGATGGTGATGACATTACCGGCAAACGTATTGTACTCAACATAGGTAGCCAAGCAATCGATACCGTTCTGCAAAGTGATGGGCTTATCGAAGTAGAGCTTAATAATAACGACGCACTTACTGGCACGGTCGATTTATATTTAAAAGCAGGCGAAACTACACCCACTAAAAGCTTTGCGGTACAAATAGGCAATCTAGATCCAATCGACACGCTTTCTGGCGTGCAGGGACGTTGTAATATGTTGGGGTTTAATTGCGGCAAGGTTGATGGCATTAATGGTGCAAAAACCAAAGCGGGTGTGAGGGAATTTCAACAAGCGCAACAACTACAGGTAGACGGCATTGCAGGGCCGGTTACTAAAAGCCGTCTTGTTTATGTTTATGGAGCCTAAGTTATGAGCCAAGCAATGCCCATGGCAGTCAATAAAGTTAACACACTGGTTATAAAAACAAATGTTGGTGCGTTACAAAAAAATATTATAGTTAAAGTGGTTGGTGATGTAGCTATAAAAGCGCAGTTGTTTAGCCAAGGTAGTACGGTTGACTTAGAGCAACAGGGCAATCAACAATACCACTTTAAAAACCTGTCACAACAAGCGCTTTATACTTTAAAAGTAATTATAGCGGGCGAGGCAGAGTTAACCCTTATTAACGAACAAAGCTTTGCAGATTATTTCGACCTGTTAAAGGTTCGGTCATTCAATATTGGTGAAAAAGGCGGGCCGCAATTACTTGAACATAAAATATTACCAAAAGGTCATATTGAAATAACCTTGCTCGCAGAGCCCCCTAGCTTTGGTGTATTTTTTGATGGCACGGGGAATAACCGCCTTAACGACATACAAGATTCAACCGACGCGAATGAACCGACTAATGTGGTTAAGTTGTTTGAGTTATATCCCTTTCAAAAATATCAATCACGCTATTATGTTGAAGGTATTGGCACTAAAGCAAATGAAAGCGATTCAACCTTAGATATGGGTTTGGCGTTTAGTTTTGATGAGCGAATTAGAGAGACTCTAGTCACAACAGTTCAATTTTTCAAAGAATACTCAAAGATGAGCATTGGATTTCTGGACGTATTTGGTTTTAGCCGTGGCGCAGCGCAAGCGCGGGCATTTGTTAATCAAGTGAATGCGATTTATAAAAATAATCCACACTATTGGGGCGGTATTAAGCCCGTTATCCGCTTTGTTGGCTTATTTGACAGTGTTGCCTCTATTGGTGGTGATGGTGACAACAACCACAGTGAGTTTTATGCCAATAATGAACTTGATTACCCCGTTAACTTACATCTAGCAAGTAGTAGTGCGGGGTTTGTAATGCATTTGGCGGCATTTGATGAAAAGCGTGATAAATTTCCACTCAGCTCATTACGTACCCGTAATAAGCAGCTCCTTAAAAACCAGCAAGAGATTGAATTACCGGGTGTGCACTCAGATATTGGCGGCGGTTATGGCCCCGTAGAAACAACCATATTATACCCGTGGCAATATATTGCTGGGCAAGCCGGAGAGCCAGAGCACGATAAAGAATTAGCGCAGCTTAAAAAGTCACTTGAGCAAAAATATTATTGGCCAACAATTAATATTGAGTTTAAAGCAAGTAGGCCAAGGATGAACAGAAAGCCAAAGCGAATTCGTAATGAATCAGAGTATACGGTTTATACCGGCTATAAACCGTATTGGCGGCGCAATTTAAATAATACCTTACCCCATTATAGCCTAGCGCTAATGCATGAAACGGCGGTTAACCAAGGCGTGCCAATACAAAGCTTAACGGAACTTGCTAACCGCAAACAAGCTGACGGCCAAGCTATACCTTATATTTTACCTAACGAGCTTAAAGCACTGGTTGATAGCGCCCGTAGCTTTGGCCCACAAAGTGATGCCTGGCAGGCTTTATATAAAGATTACATCCACCACAGTGTTAAATATTCAGCAACGATTGATGCGATTGCTCATGGCCCTGAAGAAGACGCTGAATTCACCACTAAAAACCAACAACGTGAGCTTTTTTACAATCAGCCAGAACAAGCTGAAAAGAGTGAGCAATGGCAATTACAATTAATAAATGGATATAGATTATGGACAAAATCTTAAAGTTACTTCTTACTAGCTTGTTTGCTGTATTACTAGACGGCTGTGCAACAACAGGTGAAATCGACTATATGGTTGTATCGGGTTCAACAGATGAAGGCAATAATATATTTGTGACTTTAATTAAGTTTGATGACAAGTGGGATGTACCCGCAGGAACTATGTCTTGTTGTCGAGCCACAGCGGGAGCTATGGTTGGTGTTTACGATCAAAAATTCCCAGAAAAAGTAGCGGTTGAGTGGTTAGATAAGTCAGAGAACAGAATTTACTACGGTGAACTGGCAATAAATAAAAATGGTTATAAATTAGCTAAAAATTTACCTGCTTATGCATGGATAAGCACAGGAGAAGTAGAAGAAAATATCAGGCCTTATTTAATTGTTG
>NZ_JACJEY010000006.1:0-148808 GCF_014164295.1 Pseudoalteromonas sp. SG43-7 | reverse complement strand
AACATCATCACATTGAGATAATGCTTTTTCAACCGCTTGAACTTTAAATTCTTGTGTAAATCGACGTCTCATTTTTATCTGCCTCTATTAAAAGTTAGAGGCGACAACTATCCTGACACAGGGGGGTAGAAACAAACCAAGCCAAAGCGGTATTAAATTAATTAATACAATTACAAGTGATGGTTAATGAATAACAACATAATAGCTAGGCTTAGTTCAGGCTATTAAACATAGACCTCGCAAAACACCTCATATATTTATAGAATAATAGCCCACTTAAAAGGAGTTATTATTTTTTGATGAACAATATAGAAAACTTTGAACAAACCCTATATTTAGACGCGAAAGCAGGATTCACTAAAATTGTACAAGATCACGGTAACGCTCTTTATGTACTCGGGTTTTATCACACTGGAAGCTACAGCCTGCTGCCAATGTTTAATACTTTATCCGATTTAAAAGAAGTCTTTGAAGAAGAATACGATAGCGAAGAGGATGACTTTTTATTAGCAAAATGGAATCCGGATGACTTTCCTTCACTTGAAACCTACTCTGAATACTTTGCCAGCACTGAAGAAGCTTGCTATGAACTCAATGATACAGATTTCAGTGTAACTCATCAACAAGCACAACAGCACTGGCAACAATGGTTACAAGTATTAGAACGCGTGTTAATTCGTCTTGACACCGAAGGCGTGTTTGCAAACGGCATTAATCGTAACAAAGTCACCTTAGCAATACTCGCATACGATGAAACCGAAAAGGAACAATTTTCACGTATTAAACGCATGAATCCGCCCACAGTTTTAGCAACTATTCAAACAGATTTTGCAACAATGATTGCCAGACGTAACGAGGCAGAGCAATTAGCGATGGCAGAATTTGAGCGTATTTTACAAAAGCGTTAGTTTTTAGAAATATGTGAGTAAGTCAGTATTAAAAACTAACCCTGTCAAATTATTATCGTTAACTAATTTTTTGAAATCGTCGGTGCAGTAAAGTGACAGACCTGATTGCATTTTCGATTTAAAAATAAGCTTATTGCTTATATCCTCATCATCAAAAACAAGTGACTTTAACCCATCTTCAAAGCCATCTAGGTATGCTCTTTCTGTTAGGCTCAAATCCTCTTGAGCAAATATTAATGGATTGAACAAATATAAGTTATCACCATTAGTCTTTAAATCAATGAACTCACCAAATTCACTTAAAGAGGCATTTAAGCACTCATAAGCAGGTTCATTCAGCACTAAAAATGAGCCGTATAAATTAACGTCATAATTTTGCTTTTTTGCCCTTGGTTCATGCTTACATTCAAAACCATTAGGAGATAGCTCTGATAATGTAGCTTTTCCTTTAGGGACATCATTCATAACGATTTGAATAATATTATCGCTCAAAGGCTTATTCGAGTTCTTAACTATCTGTTTTGACATTTCCATTATATCAAGGTTAATTACATCGTAAGCATTTGTTGGCTTTCTTAATTGATATACATTCATATGCCTTTCCACTGCTTATCTATTTTCTCAAATATTTTACTTGGCAACGTACCAGTCCTAATTGCAACTTTTACATTTCGAAGTTTATTCATAAATAAAGCTTTATTTTCATTCATGTCCCCACCTAGGCTACCACCTATCCATGATTCATAATTCATAATTGTATCTATGTATTTTCCTGTGTGGTGGTGCATCCTTTGTAGCCCAGTCATGAGCTTTATTTTTAACAAAATTAATAAGCCAAGTGCCATTGTGTGGATCGTTAATTCCTATACCTGCCATATGAAGGTTTAACCTTGCTCGTAATATAGCTTGTTGATTGTATCGCCCTTTACCTGAAATAATATGATGTGCTTCATGCTCTTTTGTAGGCTTGGGCTCACCAACTGAAAATAAGTAACGCGCAAGTGTATTTGTTGGATGATGCTGTTCTTCAGCAAGTTCAAACTGCGCAGCCGATGAGTTTAATTCTCGGTATTCTTTAAGTGCTATTTGCGCAATAGATACTGATTCGATACGCTTTTTTCTGCTTGTAGATGATCATAATCTTTAATTAATTTTTTTAACTTCTCAGCATCTGGATTTTGCTTGTTAGCCTCGTCATGATACTTCTTTGCTTTTAATTCGAAGTTATAAATAGCCATTGCTAGCGGAGATGGATCTGAAGGGCGTTCGGGTCTAGGGTACGTTTTTTTGTAATTGCATAGTAAAATAGTCCATTATTTCAATGTGGTGAATTTAATATAGCCCCAACCCAAACGCAAGCCATTTTATAATTACACATATTATAAACCACTCCAAAATGTAGCGATCAACCTAATCAAGAAGCATACTTAAGCACTTTTTAATAACCTTATTTCACATTCTCGCCCACACATATAACTTACTTCGCAACAACTTTGTCACCATGACTTAGTGGTGTTGAGGTAACAATAAAAAAGGTAGTGTTTTAATAAATATAAGTGCACCACACTTATTCGCGCGTAAAAGTGTAAACCAGGGCCTTAACAGATAGAGCAAAGTCTAAAGTTAGGCTAGCTTGATATCAGGTCAATCTAGAGTTCTGATGTCTGAAGCCAAGATTTAACTCCTTTTCTCTTGACCCCTTTACTTAATTGCCTTGTTTAAGCCACTCATCAAGCACGGCCTCTAATTTAGCTAGTTGCTCTGTGTGTTTTTCTTGATTCTTAGCTAACTTAGCTATGTTTTGTAGCTTCCAGCGTATAGCTGGCAGTTCTGCTGCATCAGGATAGTCAAACAGTGTCCAATCAGGATCCCCTTGTTTGAATGACAACAAAAATGAGCGATCTCTTTCTGTGAAATGAGCTTGTAATGCAGCTACCATTGCAAGCCTTATAGAAGTTAAGTCTTTTAGCTCAACGGGTTCAAAGGTCATGCCATCAAACTCAGCTTGAAACTTCACATCAAGAGGTTTCCAGTTAGGAGCCATAACCTCATTGATAGGTCTTGGGTGGCTTAGTACATAAGTAATAAATCCAACAAATATATCTCGAGAAATACCTTCCTCTGCAAGCAGCATACGAACATCAAACAGGTCACGAGGGTGCTGGCGATCCATGGCTGCACATAATTTTCCCCCATAGAGATCGGGCAGACTAACTACAGGAACCTCTGCATAACCAAACTCTTCTTCGACTGATTCTTGCACAGGTAAGCTATCCGGTTTATGTAACGTACCTCTTGCTACCGGAGAGACTTCGATTTTAATTGTTGCGTTAGGACTAGTAACAACTATACGCAGCTCATCTACTTTTTGATCCTGTAACACAGCACCCGTATCTGGTTGAGCATTAATTAAATCGGTAATGCGTTGCAGCGCAGCTTTTACATTTGCTAGCGCTTCATCTCTAGGCTCAAGAGGAAGATAGGCAAGGTCAATGTCCACGGACAGCCGTGGAAAGTCTCTCACAAATAAATTGATGGCCGTACCGCCTTTGAGTGCAAATGAAGGCTCTGTTGCAACTACTGGTAACATTCTAACCAGCAGTGAAACCTGCTTGTAGTAGGGGCTCTCTCTATCCATTGTTTGGTTCTTCTTGTTTTACACTTAATATTTCTGGCACAGTGATTTGGTAACGCTCATCAAATCGCCCTTGCTCTACCACCTGACGCTTTCCTGAACCTAATGCGATCTTTGTTTCATCAATACGCTGAGTCCATTGATGGCCATGATAATGACTCAAAAACAAAAACACTCTATTGGTTTGAACCGAGCTACTACGTTCAAGAAGAGATTGCACCTTTCTAGGACTCAGGTTTACAAGCCCTTGAAAAAGCTCTGCTGCATGCTCAAACGAAATGTGCTTCCCGATTGCATCAACCACTTCGTAAGCTGCAAGCTCAGGACAACTAGCTTTTAACTCTTTTCCTTTAACCGTAATCATTTTTAGGTCTTTTTCAGAGACGACTTCAAGCTTATGGTTACCACAATAAAACCAATTTTGATTGGGAAATTCACGAAACCACTTAGGCAATGATTGTTTGTTCTTCACCCCAATCCAAACTTGTTCTTTACTTAGCTGTAAATAATGGCTCAGCCCTTGGTGAGTCAAGCTGCTTAACCCTGCCAGATGAACAGGATGGTTTAACTGCATGTCCATTGCTTGTAGAACTCCCCCCCAATCAGGCTTAACATCATCATTTGCGCTTGGGCGATAATAAACGCCTGAAGATAACTTCCTCAGCCAACCACTCTGCGCATACTTTTGAGCCAAGGAGTAACTAATTCCGTTCTCTGTCAGCCATTGCTGTAGGACAAGGGCTCCAGGATATGTATGGGTAACCAACCAGTTTATCTTAGATGACATTTTAATACCTGAAGTATGAATATTACGAATTTAGCAAACTATAGGTTTATACTAATTAGGATTGTAGCACTTTAAGTGTTAAAAAAAACAATTTAGTAAACTTGGATAAGGAAGGACGTTACTCTTCTTAAGACAGGGCTGAATGTTCAAAGGCGAAGATAGACCTATCAGATTGCACACCAATTTAAACATCGTTGCAGAAACTGGCGGGTGCTTAAAAAGCTATTACTATGGTGGGCTCATACTCAAAGTAAAAGGTCTGTGATTCGCTGGTAAAGCCGTTCTTATAAGGTATTCGCACAAGGCACTATTCATGGAAGGTAGAAAAGGCATAACCTAAAGCTCAAACTCGTTAGCAAAGCACCCTATTAACTATAAAGAGCTAAAGCTATTATTCTCAAATAAAATTGCAGCTAAATTTAGCATTTCAAATAGCTAAAGCTCTTAACTAAGCTTTAGCTCATATCAAACATCAAGACTAAGCCAAGAATAACCTTTAGCTAACCACTTGCCAGAATGGCAAAAAGGCTCTTACTTGGAGTTCTGTAAATAACTGTACTAGTAATATTTACACTATGAAATAAGATTTATCCCTATGGCATTAAACTTTAAAATCTCTTTAGCTATAACCAGTAATTAAAGTGTCACCAATTACTCCCTTTATAGGAGATTCCGATGGGTGGGAATAATTTAGAGTTGATAAAAAATCTTCTTCTGTTGGCAGCTCAACATTAAATTGGGGAGTTATGATATTTGTAATATTATCAACCACACTCAGAACCATAACCTTTTGACCAAAGCTAGCTAATAGTGCAAGCCTCATCTCTTGCCAATATGATAGTTTAGATGTGTTTGCCTTTACTTCTACAGCGACGCATTCTTCTGAATTGTATGCAATAAAATCATACCTCCCGGGATGCCCTAATTTTTTATATTTTTTCCCACCATCCAAAATATCTTTGGGAGTTTTTTTACTATTTTGATGTTCTAGGAAGCACTTTTGAATATATAAATGAACCCGAATATTATCTTGCAAAAATTGGTTAGTTACATTGAGGCTACCGATTTTTCCTCGTTGTAAAGCAGAAATCAAGCCAAACCTTCCTTGGCACTTTTGAATACTGGCACATTTATGAAAGTGCCCTGTATAAAGGGGCGGGGTTAATCCATCTAAATAGATAGGGTTAAATAAATTTCTTCCCAAGCTACAAGGAGCCTGCTTTCTGTCTTTTTGGTATAAGTGACAAGGATATTTTGATGAGCAAGTTTTAGCTAATTCTATAAACTCCTCAAATGTATAGTCTAACTCTTTTGGGTAGGTGTTTTGTTCTAAATTTTCAGACGAAATATTTATACCTAACCCCCTTATTTGACCCAAGTTATTTTTAAAAATATTTATATGCGAAAGTCCAACGTGCGTATCTGGAACAATATTGAGTAACTTATGATTTAGACTACTATTTTTTCGTTCTTTACCGAACCTAGCTACTTCATACCCCATATCTTTCAACTTTACGATGGCTGCCATCTCACCATCAAATCCAATTTTTTGCACTTTAGTTGCTTTTTTAACTGATAATTTGACCTCTCCAACCGTTTTTCCTTTCCATTTATTCCAATTACCTCTCCACTCTTGTGCTCTAGCGTGTTCACATAAAGCATCAACCTCATGGTAACGCTCTTTAAAAAATAAATATTTAGCATACAACTCAAAAGTGCCGTGCCTAGGCAATATTTCTATAAGTCTATTTTTAAGTGCTTTTGCTATACCACCAGAAAGTAATATTACTTTTTCGCAATAATACTCGAATAATTCATCAAAATTACTATCTACCTCTGTAAGAGGATATAATAAGCTGGCGATAAGGCAGTAGTTTTTGTGTTTTTCTTCACTTGAATCACTAATTTCAAATGCATCTAATAATTTTATGAATTTACTTAATAGTACTAATTCACCACCTACTTTCATCCTTGAAGCAACATCAATGAAAAAGGCGAAATCTAAGGAATACCTTTCACCTTCAGAAATATAATAACTCGCATTCTTTGAAATATATTTTTGAATTTTAATTGCATCGTTAGCATTAAAGTTTTCTTGTGAAATTTCATTTAAATTCATAGCTTTATAAGTTCCATTTATACCATTTAGCGCACTAATAATGAAAAAGGTTGTTAGTTAAAATATTGATGAGTTAGAAAAGTAAGTTACTAAATTCGTAGCTATTTAAAATAATCATAGGTTATTAACCTTTGAATTCTGCTAAAGATAGGTGATGTATATACCCTGACGTAACCGCCCATCAAAGGACATTGAATGACTAAACCACTACTGAGCAGCCTGTGAAAAAGAGCATAAACATCATCAATCAATATGTGAGTTTTATCTGCGATATAATCTTCAGGTTTATAATTAATCTCGCTACGATGAGAGACTTTTTTTTGATATTCATCTAAATGATATAAAACAGTAAGCTCACGAAAAGATAAGTTACTTAAAGCAGCTAAAGCTTCATGATAAAAATCGGGGTCTTCATCAATGAGTTTTGACGTTGTACTTGCCATATAGAAGCTCATTAATATTTCAAATTTCTCTTCGCAATTAGCCCTTTCTAATGCCTCTTGAGTTACAATGATCGCAGAAATTATTTTATTATATTTCACTTCAGAATCATTTATTGAAAGCTCTCCCTTTTTCAACAGCTCAAACAGTTGATTCTGTTTATAATTACTTCTGATATCATATAGAGCTTTCGCTGACTTTAAGGCTGCACTCATTTCCAAACTAAACCTCCATTTATTTACTAACACCCTAATATTTGTACCGAACTGAAATTGCAATAACATTAGATGCAACTAAATGGTATTGCTGATGATTTGGGGATTTTGAACTTGCCCAAAATAAACACAGTGATAAAGTGACAGTCACTTCCAAGCTATTACTGCATTGCCCAGCGTTTATTCTGCTTCTATTAAACCTAATTTATTACTTTAAAACAACTAACCCATTTAAAGCACAGTTATAGATCACCGCGACTCAAGAACTCAATTTATACTTAACAACCAAAATTCTATAGTAATAGCATGAAAGACTAGAAATAAAGGGAGTAAATCTTGATCATACATCACGGTTAATTAACTTTTGCTATTAGGGTAAGCTGTCTTAAATGTAATTTGGATATTTTGAAAAGTGGCGCGCGAATAAACTTTTTTGAAATTAGAAAATTTCGATTTAGACTGCTATAAATGTGCTACAAAAAAATAAATAAAACAGAAAACAACTCATAACCCATTGATTTAATTGGTAGCCCCTACAGGAATCGAACCTGTAACTGCCCCTTAGGAGGGGGCCGTTATATCCATTTAACTAAGAGGCCACATTCGAGCTTCGAGCTTCGAGCTTCAAGCTTCAAGCTGATAGCAAAATTATAACGGTTTATCCTATTTACAATCAAGCAGTTAAATGGATTTTATAACGATACTAGTTAATACTTGCGCGTTGTAGGTGAATATCGGCGTTGTTGAGTACGTAATAAGGCAGTATTTTGTTGCTGCTGGCAACTACGCGTTTGCTGGTGATATCAATAATACGGGCGTTTACTTCAACACCGTTGCTGCGGTAGATCAAGGTGCCTGATAACACATGACTGGCGATGCGTTGATCCGCTAACTGCTCTATATCGCGTGAAAATACAAAGTCACCGCGTGGGTTCATAGTTATTTGGTCGGTGGTTTTAAAGTCAACAATACCATAACCAAATTTTTGCAGTTGATGAATAAAACTCTCTGATAACTGGTTGCCTAATTGGCTACTGTTATTAAGGCTGGCATCTAAATCTACAAATGAAGTAACGGCAATCGAAGTATCAAGCTCTGTTTGCATTGTGTCGACTAAGTCTAACGCCATTTGCTCTACATAATTAACCAGTGTTTTATGATGCTTGTTAGGAAAAAACTGCTCACCACTATCTAATGGCTCGGCACTATTCATTTGTACTTGTTTTAGCATTTGAGTAAGGTCATATCGGCTAGTCGTGCTTTGGACTGGCTCAACTGGCGCTGCATCATTAGTCATACTGCATGCGCTGAGGATGCTGATCACCCCCCCTACGGTTAATAACTTAGTGCTATGGATTAGCTTACCCATCATTGGCCTCACTTACTCGCTTGTTTTAGCATTACGCCATCAGTGCGATAGCTGCTGTCGAGTGCATCAACAACGGATTGCGGAATAAACCCTTGTGCAGAGCCAACCACAGCCTTACTAGCTAAACCAATAATTCGGGCATTGACTAATACACCACCTTGGTGATTTACCATAGTGCCCGCCAGTACGTAGTTGAAGTTTTGATCTTGGCTTAGCTCTAAATAGTCGCGACTAAATACAAAGTCGCCAGAGGGAGTAACACGCATGTAGTCGGTGGTTTTAAAGTCGATCACCGGTACACCAAAACTGTGTAGCTCGTGCATAAAACTTTCGGCGATTTGATTACCTAACAATGTGCCGTCGTTGTAATCATCATCTAAAAAGATAAAGCTTGATACGGCCAGCGGCGTTTTGGTATTTACGTATTGTAAATTTTCAGCCATATCTTGCATTATGCCACGTACATAATGATTAATATTTTTACGTGTTGGGACTGTGACTTGGCTGCTATCGTTCATCACTGGAATATTGTTTTGATAAAATGTATTACTTTGCCCAGGAGCTGCAACCATTCTTTGATCACCCTCTAACTGCGCAGAGTTATCAGTTTGTGCTGTTTTGCCCGGTTCCATCATTTGCGCGCAACCAAAACCCAGTGGCAAACATAAAGTTAATATTAAGCGTTTCATGAGAGCTCCTAATTAGTATTCGCTGCGGTAAATATAACCGTCGCGCTGTTGTATTTTTTCATCGCCCCACATCACATTTATGGGGATCTCTGTACTGGCGGCAGATACAACGCGGCTATCTTGCGTATTTACCATACGGGCGTTAACTATATAGGCATGTTGTTGCCGTGTTAAGGTACCCGTGATAACAAAGTCAATATTCTGACGTTGGCGTAATTTGCTTATGTCGCGACTTAATATACCATCTGCGTTGCTGGCTAAATTAAGGTGTTTTTCAAGGCGATATTCAATAGTGTTATAGCCAAGTTGGGTAAACTGAGTAAGTAAGCTTTCTTGAATTTGCTGACTCAACCCTGCGCCCTGCCCTTGTGCCAGCTCACTGTCTAGCGCGTTGGCTAAGTAAAAGCTAGTAACGGCAATCCGTGCAGAGCTTTTAAACGGCCCTTGCACATGGCTCAATTGACTACTCAAGTCGCTGACATACTGATGCACAGTATAAGGTGCCATTGTTGCTTTTGGGGCATTGGTACTTGGTGCTGGCGGTTTTTCTTGCGTTAAACTACACGCAGTTAGACTCAGCAATAATAAACATAACAAAAGGCGCATAATTGCCATCCTCACTAAACATGGCAATAACAAAGCAAGTATTATGCCTATTTATAATTTTATTGGGTTATCGGTGTAGTGAGTCACCATGCAGTTGAGCTGTTGTAGCTTTAATTTATCACAATCAGCTTGGGCGTTTTTTTGATATTGGTATGCCCCGATTTTTAAGCGGTAATAAGTCATGCCTTTTACCTGAGCAGTTTCGACATTGGTGGTAAATTTATCTGACAATAAACTCGGTACTTTTTGTTGAATTGTTTGCCAGCTTGGAGCTAATTGCGATTGTTGAGTGACCGCAATAATTTGCAGCGCAAAAAGCGCGTTGTTAGTTATGTTTGACTGTGTTGCTATAGATTGCGCAGGCCTATCTAACGGTACTTGCTGTGATGCCAAGGCAGCAGATGAATGGCTCTTCTTACCTGTGTTCTCGTCATCATTTGCTATCGCGGTTAACTGTGCTATCAATAAATTCAAATCACTTTCAATCAGTAATAATCGTTCAAGATCGGGTTTAATTGCTTGCCACTGTGCAGAGCTAGTTTGTAACTGTTGTAACTCTTGTTGCGTGATCTGTACATAGGTTTCATGATTAGTTTCAGCTGTGCTGCTGGTACTTTTTTGCGCGCTATCCGTCGTGCTGGTACAGCCAGATAATATAATTAAACTCATTATTAATACGGCTGATTGCATTACACTAAACGATTGTTTGATATTCATTGCTATTCCTTTAATGAAGTATTGTTCGTTGTTCGATATCACACTTCAATCTTTGTTTTATTAATGACTGACAAAGATCCGTAAATTCAGGCTGTACTTGCTTAGCGTATGCTAAGGCGAGTATGTACTTACTTTGCTGTTGATCATGAATATAAAACACGTCTTGCTGTTGTAATTTTAAGCGTGGGCTTATCAAACGTAAGTATGCCTTTAACATCATTAACGATGAAAAATTCCCCGCATTAACAATAGTCCCCGACACTTCTTCGAGTGATTTTAAAGTAAAATCAACCCCAACCAACACATCCCCTTTTGCTGATAAATCAACTGTTACTTGCTGGGTGTTTTTTAATGCTTTACGTTCTTTAAAGCTATCGTCAACCACAGCCCGATACTGCCCTGGCCGTAGGTCGGTAAACAAATAATAGCCATCATAAGCCGCTTGGGTGTTGGCAACTTCTTTATCGTTTTGATCTAACAAGGTTATTTTTGCATAAGGCTGCACATAAGTGTGATCGCCTTGCTGCTGATACACCACCCCTTCAATTTCGCTGGCGTTATTTAGCGGGTAATCCATGTATTCAATAAATCCTGCTCTTGGCGTGATTGAAAAGCCCTCATTGGCAGGCACAAAAAACGGATCGGGGAAGCTGTCTCTATCGAGCACAATATCTGTGGTGCGATTAGCTGGCATTGAGGTTAACAATGCAATGCCATTTTCATCGGTTATTGCTTGGCGATAATTTTGCAGCCCTTTTACTTTTATACCTGCAACACCTTGCTCGTCAGGATCCATAATGCCGTTGTTATTTTGATCTAAAAATACCCGTAACATTAATGTACCTGTCGTTGTTAAGCTTTGCTTAGACACAAAATAGTGATTGTTTTGTGTGTCATAACCAAGGCTGAATCGGCTATATACGCCAAGCTGCCAGTTATCTTCACTGTCGTAGTTTAGATTACTAGTGAGACTAAACTTATTGCTTTGCCAACTTAAGCCTAAATCAGCCGATTGAATATCATTAATACGAGAATCACGTAAGGTGACTTCTGCTTGCAGTTGACTGGTAATACTACGGTTAAACTCTGCCTCGTAGCTGGTGACTTCATTGATAGGAGATAATGTGTAATCAACACTAAAACGGCTATAAATACGACCCAAACGCCCTTGCAAACGTGTTGAGCCATACACTGATTCAACATTATTACTTTGTTGCCATTGTAATTGGTTGCTCAAAGCTAGGCCTGCAATCGCATAATTCAAACGGTTCTGTGCTTGCTTATAGATGCCTCGGTTATCTGATGTTTGATACAATAAATTGTTTTGGTAGTTTAGCCGCCCGTAACTGTTTTGCATCAACTCGCCAGCCATATCAAACTGATAGCTGTCGTATTTTTGTTTTAATTCATCGGTTCGATTCGTTGCGCTAAAAAGTAAAGATTGATCAGCAAATTGCGTGCGTGCTGTAAGTTCAAGCTCTTGTTCATGTTGATTATTTTTCTGGTAATCTAAGTTTAATAACAGAGCGCTAAATAAGCTAAGGTTAGTCCCCAGTGACATGTGTTGTAGGTCGTCATGTGTTCTTTTTTGTGCCAATGCAGCGGTATATATCGAGAAGTCGTCTGTAATACCTTGCTCGTAGCGCCCTGCTATTTGCCAGCCCGTGCTGTCATTATTGAAGGCTGTATTGCCAAGCAATTTTTTACCCTGCTCAGAGACTGATAGTTCATAAAATCCTTCACCTTGTGCTAATTGGTTACTATCAATAAAATAATATTCGCTTTTTCGCTCGACCTGCCCTTGAGGACCATAAAAAATAAGCTCGAAGTTGTTCTCACCATAAAACAAATCAACATTATTAAAAATATAACGACCATCTGATAAGCTTAATTGCTGCGCAATCAATACGCCGTTACGATAAAGCTCAACGTCCCAGCCTAACTGAATCGGACCACTTAAATTAATACGGTTACTATCAAATTGTTGAGTCAGTCCGCGGTTTGAAAACTTAATACCACGACCATACTGACTGTTGTAACGGCTGCCAACTTGTGTGGCCGTTACATCACCAAACTCAACTTCACTGGCTGCTAACACTCCCAGTAATGAGCTTTGCGGGTCTTGCTTAGTAAATGTTAAACGCGAATCGCTGAGTAAATCGCCCTCGCGACCAGATAAAAAGTATTCGGCAGATAAATAAGCAAAGTCTTGTGCACCTAATAATGAGTAACTTGTTCTATTTTGATTTTTATCAGCACTGTAGTTTAATTGTAAATCAGCAACAGGTGATGAAAGCGCTTGATACGGGCTGGCTTTCCAAGGCAAGGTGGGCTTGGCATTACGATTCGAGGGGTTAAGCCTTCTACCATGGCGTTCTCGCTGTTGTTCAATTGGTAATAAGATGGCCGAACTTAACTCTATTTCTAAATCACCATAATCGACTGTAAATTGCAGCCCAAAAACCTCTTTTAACTGCGCCATTTCAATATACATGTCATCATCAATGCTAATATCAGCAGCCGTTAGTTCAAGCATACCTGCGTCAGTTATCAGTGTTGCAGGCAGGGTGCTGGCATCTAAAATGAAAGGCTGTTGATCTCGATACCAGCCTTGAGCAGAACGAGTTACAAGATCAACATCTATTCCAAATTGCAATATATCAGCTAGGCTACTAAGGCCAAGTTGAATACCCTGATCACTTTTTAAAGCGAACACTTCGCCTAAGTAGTAATCATTTAAAGACAACGAAAATAATAAAAACTCACCGCTTGCGATCCGCGGTTGGTTTGACGCAACAGGGCTGTTAACGCTAGGCTGAGAAGCTGTTGGTAAGTCGGTTAATTTAGCTTCAATCTTGCGAAGTGTTTTTAATGCATCATTCACAGTTACGTTATTAGTCGCGAATGCATTGTTACTAAGGCATAAACTTAGCCATAGTGTAATGCACTTTAGCCCTGTATTCTTGGTCATGAAGAGTTAAAGTTGCAGCATTTTTGGACTAATCGCTAAAGCATACTCGGCAAAATTTATGTCTTGATATTCATCTGCACCGATATATTTAAAAATAACAGTACCAGGCTTATCTAGGGTTTTATCACTAAATAAACTCAACATTACCTCGGCATTTTTTACATCCGAGTAAATACTTAAATTGCCAATTTCAGCGATAGCTTCCAGCTTAGCATTAGCATTTTGTTGATAAAACGCGGTTAATTTACCATAACTGCTAAAGTGAGTTTCACGATTGAGTTTTAATTTAAATTGTAGTCGTTGGTTGCCCTGGTTTTTAATCACTTGCGCTTGCTCAATGAGTACTTTTGGTACTTCAGCATGTTCACGAAGGATGACTGGAATACTGTAGCTCATGATCATATTAATTTTTATTGAACTCGTACTATTTGGGTTTTCATTTGGCAACGCCTGAAATAATAAATGCGAACGATATTCACCATCTGCTAACTGTTTTGGTTTTCGAATTGCAATTTTAACGGTTTGCTTTTCACCAGGCGCCAAACGCATTTGCTTTGGTGATAAGCGCGTCATCGGGCTTAAACTTGTCGCCGTCGGCTCAAGTAAGGTTACATACCCTCCGGTTGATGTGGATTGCTTTTCGCTCCACTGCACTCGGTAAGTTTTGTACTCGTCACTGGTGTTGATCACTGTGACCTTTGCAGTACGTTGACGCTCGTCAAAACTAATACGAGTAGGAGAAATAAGTAAATTCGCCATTACCGCCTGGCTAAAAAAACAAAAGCTTAAAAGCAGTATCACGGTTAATTTATTAAACATTTAAATCCTTAATAATCCACTGAAATTTCTAAGTTTGTGGTTGTTGAATAGTCGCCGTCAACATATTGTTTGCCGCTTGTATTTATTTCTAATTTACCACCAATAAATACATGCACTTCGCTAAACTCATCGCTTGTTGCGTCTTTAGGAAAGCCATTTAAGGTCACTCTAAAGTCGGCACTACTACTTCCTTTAGTATTGTGTTGCATAGTTGCAGGAGCCACTAAATTCATGGAAACTCGAGTGCCAGGGGGGATGTCAGTGAGTATCAGCTCAGCTGGGCGACCATCTTTAAGGATATAGATTTCGCCAGAGGTGCTAATCGAACCATCATCCTTGATAATTACAGAACCTATTTGATCACTTTTAAGAATAACTAAGGTGCCAAAATCAAGCGCTTGTTGCTCTATACTCGCGGCTCTTGTTGACTGTGAATACAGTATTGAAAGCATCGCAAATAACAAGAAAAAACGCATGATTAAATTAATAAGCAACTTCTAATTGAAAAGTGCCTGTATACTCAGTATCTCGGTACGCTTCGCTAGAAATTGTTGATGCTGTAGAAAGAGTTGCACCAATATTAAACGATACACTGCCATCACCGTCAGCAGTTAAATTAGGCGTCACTGATGAATAATAAGCGTTTGCATTTGGACCGCTAGTGATAAAGTATGTCCAAGTACCAACCGTAAAGTTTGGCTCATTCAAACCTTGGCCATTAGAGCTCAGGGTTGTTGCTGTTGGGTTAGTAATTGATAAACGAGCATTTGGCACTACTTCCGATACTGTAAAAGATGCAGGCGAACCTTGCTCTATTATTGAAATAATCGCAGGTGCGTTATCAGTTCTAGACGATACAGGACTTGCTGTAGGCTCAGGGTTGATAACCAATGTAGCTTGGTTAACACCGTCTGGATCTGCAACCGCTCGAATTGTACCAAAATCTAAGTCAGGTCCTTTTGTCAATACAACTGTATTTTGTACTTTAACTTTCGCATCAAAGCTTTCGGTTGTAGCATAAGTCGCGAATGAGCTTGCTGTAACTGCTGCTGCCAGAAGAGTTGAAAATAATTTCATATTAAATCCTTATAAGAGATGGGACATTACCCTATGTTGCCCCTATCTTAGATATTATCGACACTCAGAACAATTACTTTAAGCTTAATTACTGAAAAATCAGAAAAATAGCTTATTTAATTACAAAGGCTGACCAACAAATGGGGCACTCAGGCATTTTTGGCCTAAATTTTGTGCTAATGAACAAAATAGATTGGCCTCGGTATAATTTTGAAATGGCCCAACTCGTAACCCATACAAGGTAACGCCTTTATTGTGACGCTCTGTCATTACAAAATCTAATTGGCTAAATGCCTGCGGATATTGTTGCTGCAACCTTGCTATTTGCGTTCTCACTCTCTGTGGTTTTAAATATAGCCCAAGTTGCGCGCCTGGCAGTGAGTTGCCATACAGTGGCAGAGGGCGGTTTTCGATAGTTTTTGAGGAGTTAGCAGTATCAGGGATCTGTATTTTTTCAGCATAATGAGCCACCGTAACATTATCTTCGCGAAGCACCGCTGGGTTTTCTGCAATATCAGTTTGAGAGGAAAGTGCCATTATTAATAGTTGCAAGTCTTCCTCCATCGCAGCTAAACGAGTAATACTCTCTTGTTGCGAGTGCCATTGCTGAACATACTCTTTGACTTGTTGATCAGAAATTAATGCAGGCTGCTGTTCCACCGGGTTAGCATTAATACTACTGCACCCACTAAGCCAGACAGTTGCTGTAACCAACACTGTGGTATACCAAGTTTGTTTTTTAAAACACATCATCTGTTAGCATCAAAAATAAATAATGCCATATTATAAGCAAAGTCAGTGCCAGTTTCAGGATTTTTAAGCAATAAAAAAGTGCCACTAAGGCACTTTTATAAATTGCATGACTAAATGAGCTTAAACTAAGGTTTTAATAAAATCACTTAGCTCATCTTTAAATTCATCACGACGCAGTGCAAATTCAATAGTGGCTTTTAAATAGCCCAACTTACTACCGCAATCATGACTACGCCCTTTTATCGCATAAGCAGCAACAGATTCTTTTTCCATTAGCATCGCAATTGCATCTGTTAACTGAATTTCGTCGCCGGCGCCTGCGGGAGTTTTTGCAAGTAATGGCCAAATATTTTTACTTAGCACATAACGACCTACCACAGCCAAATTTGATGGTGCGCTATGCACAGGAGGTTTTTCAACCATATTAAGGATCGCTGCGCTTTGCCCTTGTTCAAGCTTTACGTCGCCTAAATCGACCACACCAAACTTATCAACATCCTGCATAGGCACAGGCTCAACCATTATTTGGCTCTCACCGTTTGTATTAAAGCGAGTAATCATTTCAGCTAAATTATCTTTTTTAAGATTACTTTCAACATCATCTATGATCACATCAGGTAAAATAACCACAAACGGTTCGTTACCAATAATTGGCGCTGCACAGTTGATTGCGTGCCCTAAGCCTTTTGCTTCACCTTGGCGAACGTGAATAATTGTCACATCTTTAGGGCAAATAGCTTGTACTTCAGCAAGTAACTGACGCTTTACCCGCTTCTCTAGCGTTGCTTCTAGCTCAAAACTGGTATCAAAATGGTTTTCAATCGAGTTTTTACTCGAGTGAGTCACTAATACAATTTCTTTAATACCCGCAGCAACCGCTTCATTAACTACATATTGAATCAAGGGTTTATCTACAACAGGTAACATCTCTTTTGGAATAGCTTTAGTAGCTGGCAACATTCGGGTGCCAAGTCCTGCGACTGGGATCACTGCTTTCATTATTCTCTCCTTAAAACTATGATGCTTATTAATTGTTACACTGAAAACGGGTATTTAATTGCTTCATGGCATTGATAGCCATTTACCTCAAAGTCATCACGGGTGACCCACGTTTCGATATCTTCGAGTGATTTAATATTTGGATTAATCGTCAACGTCGGTGATGCAAATGGCTCACGCTGTAACTGCACATCACGCATTAATTCCAGTTGGTTCTCATAAATATGGGCATTAACGATTTTATGATAGGCCTTACCTGCTTTGTGGCCAGTGATCTGCGCGACCAGTGCAAGCAATACAAAACATTGAATTTGATTGAAATTCAAACCAAGTGGCACATCACAGCTGCGCTGATACGAGGTTAAATAAAGCGTATCGCCAAGAAGCGAAAAAGTATGCGTGTGCATACATGGGCGCAAACACCCTAACTCAAACTCACCCGGATTATAAAAAGTGATGATCTCGCCTCTGTCATCCACACCATTTTTAAGATTATCAATGACCTTTTTTAGCTGATCTAACGGTGTGCCATCAGGGCGTCGCCAATCACGAGCTTGTACGCCATATACACGGCCCATATCATCTTCACCTTTACGGTTCGGATTATTTAACCATGCTTGGTTTTCATTAGCGTTAGCATCCCAAGTCATACAACCTATGTCGCGAAATTGCGCAGCACTGCTATAACCACGAAGGTAACCCAACAGCTCTGCGATTGCCGCTTTGTAATAACTTTTACGGGTGGTGATCATTGGGAACTTGTTGTTCGCAACGTCGTATTCAAGCTCCGCATTAATGACTGTTAAACAACGCGTTCCCGTACGTTTATTCTCAACCCAGATACCTTCATCAACAATGCGCTGACATAACTCTAAATATTGTTTCATTATTCGCTTCTTTTTTATGCTTTACTGGCAACAGCAGGCTGTGGCTTTTTGTATGCCCATATTATCAAACCAAGACCAGCAATGACCATTGGCAATGACAATATTTGACCCATTGATATAAAATCAGCAAACAATCCTAGTTGTGCATCTGGTTCGCGCACATATTCAACGCAGAATCTAAATACCCCATAGCATAGTAAAAATAATCCGCCGACACTACCCGCTGGACGTGGCTTTTTAGTAAACACATACAAAATAATAAACAGCACGAAGCCTTCTAAAAAGGCTTCATACAACTGTGAAGGATGACGCGCCAATGGCCCACCATTTGGGAATACCATAGCCCAAGGCACATCGGTAGTTCTGCCCCATAATTCGCCGTTAATAAAGTTACCAATACGTCCAGCTAAAAGGCCAACCGGCACTAGCGGTGCAACAAAATCACCCACTGCAAGTAACTGTTTTTTACGTGTCCAGGCAAACACACAAATAGCGGTTATCACCCCTAAAGTGCCACCGTGGAAAGACATACCACCTTGATCGATTCTAAATAAATACAGTGGATTTTCTAAAAAGTAACTAAATTGATAAAACAGTACATAGCCAATCCGACCACCCAGAATAACCCCTAACATACCGTAGAACAGTAAATCACTGACCTCTTCTTTCGTCCAACCCGAGCCTGGTTTAGTTGCTTGCCTATTTGCCCACCACATCGCAAAAGCAAAGCCAATTAAATACATTAAACCGTACCAACGTACGCTAAGAGGACCGACAGTGAAAATGATCGGATCGATCTCTGGAAATTCAAGAGCCATAAAATTAAACCTTAACTAAAAACCATTTGAAGCGCGATGATAATCAGTAACACCGCGAACACTTTTTTTATCGTTGAAACGGGTAAATAATGCGTTGCTTTGGCTCCTATTGGTGCCATAAACCACGAGGTTATTACTATACCTAATAATGCCGGTAAATACACAAAACCTGCAAAGCCATGTTGTAAATCGGTTACTTGCCAACCAGCGCTGACATATCCCACAGAGCCAAATAGCGCAATCACAATGCCACATGCTGCCGCGCAGCCTATGGCTTTTTTAATATCAACTGAAAAATAGTGCAGTAGCGGCACAATCAATGCGCCGCCACCAATACCAATCAAACCTGATAATCCGCCCATCACTGCGCTAATAGCGCCAATAACTGGGCCACTTGGCATAGGTTTGACCGCGACAGGCTTATTACGAGCAGACAACACCATACGAGCAGCAATAAACACCACACTAACAGCAAAAACGATGCGTAATAACTGTTCTGGAATTAAACTCGCGGCAAAACCACTGATCAGAGCACCAAGTCCAACGCCAGACATAACCCAAGGCGCAATTTCCCATGGCACATTTTGATTTTTATGGTGTGCTAATGCAGATGACGTTGAAGTGAATAAAATAGAGGCAAGCGAGGTAGCAATCGCAATAACCAGTACATGATCAACCGCAACAACATTAAAATGCACTAATAATGAACTCAGTACTGGCACAATAATTAATCCACCGCCAATGCCTAATAACCCAGCTAAAAAACCAACCACACAACCTAATAGCGCGCAGCTGATAATCAGGATAACTAAATCATGCATCGTACACTCTTATAAAATTGGATTTATTATATGCATATACTAATCGATTATATCGAATCTTTACAGCACTCGTTTTGGTAATACCAATCGTGTTAAGTTATTAGCCATTTATAGCGACAGATAAATAGAGTGATAACAAGGCATAAATTTCGACATGTAGTTGTTCTACTTGAGAAATTTATAACGCAGTTAGCGCTTTATTTGGCACGCTAGAATGGTTAAATATTTAAGTCGATTGGTATAACTAAGAAGCCTGATTTGGGGTATAAAATAATTCACCAAGTTGATGCTCAATCATAAAATTACGCGTTAACCTAAGTACTTGTTTTGCAGTAGATTGTGCTAAACACTCCGCCAGTAATGTTTCCATATCGCTGGCTTTTAAACGTCTTAATACCCATTTAACTTTACTTAATGATGAGTAGTTCATACTCAAGCGACGATACCCCATCGCAATCAGCAGTATTGCACCTTCAGGATCGCCACCTAATTCACCACATAAACTAAAGGACATCTCATATTGCTGACACTCTTTCGCAACTTTTTGCAGTACTCTTAATACCGCTGGATGATAGGGATTAAATAAATCAGCAACACGCGCATTCGAACGATCGACGGCAAGTAAGTATTGCGTCAAATCGTTACTACCTACAGAACAAAAATCTACTTTCTTAGACCATTCAGGGAGCATAAATACACTTGAAGGGACTTCTAACATTACGCCAATCTCTGGGCGTTCAATGGCTTGCTCTGGGTATTTTTCTTCCAGTTCAAAATAGGCTTGCTCTAACAATGCTAAAGATTCATCAACCTCTTCGGTACCGCTTATCATTGGCAGCATAATTTTTAAATTACCTAAACCAATGTTTGCTTTAACCATGGCTTTGAGCTGGTCTAAAAAGATCTCTGGGTGGTCCAATGTGACACGAATACCCCGCCAACCTAAAAATGGGTTTTCTTCTGTAATATCAAAGTAATCAAGTGCTTTATCACCACCAATATCAAGCGTACGCATCACTACAGGTTCTGGATGATAACTGGCTAATACTTCGCGATACCAATTCTCTTGTTCTATTTGTGATGGAAACTGGCCTTTTTGCATAAACCAGGCTTCAGTTCGGTATAAGCCAACGCCATCACAGACTTTGGTGTTAGCTTTTTCAGTATTGAGTTCCAAACCAGCATTGAGCAACAAACTAATATGCTCGCCATCTAATGTCACTGCATCGCATTCTTGCTCAGCCACAAACTTGTCGTTTAATAGACTTTCTTGGTGCTGTAATTGTAAATATTCATCTTGTAGCATTTGCGAAGGCGAAATATATAATCGCCCTGCGTATGCATCTAAAATCATTGGTTTACCATCAAACTGCAATAGCGGTAAATCTTCAATACCCCAAATTGCAGGGATCCCCATTGCACGGGTTAAAATTGACGCATGACTATTTGCCGCACCGTTAACACTTACTACGCCAACTAAATGGCCTTTAGGCACTTCTGCAAGCATGGCTGGGGTTAAAGTATTAGCGATCAGTACTGTATCTTTAGGATAACTTTTTATGGCGTGTTCAGTATTGACGAGATGATGCAGTACGCGCAGGCCGATATCTTTAACATCAACCGCACGCTCTTTGATATAGGGATCCTGCATGGCATTGAATTGCGAGATCAATCGTTCGATCACAATTTTCAATGCACTTTTTGCACACCAGCCTTCTTGCAGTTGTGCTTCAACATTCTGCCCTAAACTTTTTGCATCCAGTAGTTGCTGATACACCTCAAACACTGCCAACGCTTCTTTAGGGATAGAATCGCTAAGAGTCATCGACAAGGTGTTAAATTCTTTGCGGGTTGCAGCAACAGCTTGAGTAAATAAGCGGCGTTGCTCAGTACAGTTATCGTCTTTTTTTAATTCTATCGATTTAAAGTCAAGTTTCGGCAGAATAACAAACGCCTGCCCTATCGCAATTCCTGGCGCGCTAGAAACCCCTTTTAGCACCGAGGTCTGATGAGAAAACTCATCTTGGCGTAGTACTTCTTTGATTTCTGCATGGGCTAATTGCGACGCTAGTTGCGCAGATAACGTAATTAAAAAGGACTCTTCATCTTGACTAAATACACGGGCAATTTTCTGTTGTACAACAATAACGCCCAGCACTTTTTTTTGATGAACTACAGGCACAGACAAAAATGCGTTGAAGCCTTCTTCATTCACTTCAGGAGAGAGTTTAAAACGCGGGTGAGACTTGGCAAAGGCAATATTAATAGGTTCTTCTCGTTGTGCTACTAAGCCAACTAAACCTTCGGTAAAACCGATTCTAAACTTACCCACGGCTGCGGGATTAAGCCCTCTGGTTGCCATTAATACAAAATTATCTTGACTGTAATCAGCAAAATAAATGGAGCAGCACTCAGTTTTCATGGCATCTTTCACCATTTCAACAAAACATGCTAGCGCACTATCCAAACTCGCTTGTTGCGAAACGGACTCTGCAATAGCTCTGAGTGTAGCCAGCATAATACTGCTCCTTTATATTATTTACCTTTATGGCGCCACGTATCTTTGGACTGTTCACGTTTATTAAAAGGCATCGCAAAGGGTGCGAATTCTTTCATAACACGGCGATAAACATCGCGTTTAAACGATACAACTTGCCTTACCGGATACCAATAACTTACCCACCGCCAATCATCAAATTCCGGATGATGTGTTTTTAGTAAGTTGACGTCTTCGTCTTTACAACGCAGTTTCAATAAAAACCATTTTTGCTTTTGCCCAATACACACCGGACTGGAGTCTCGGCGGATCAAACGCTTGGGCAATTTATAACGTAACCAATGTTTTGAACTTGCGACAATTTCTACATCTTCAGGGCGCAAGCCGACTTCTTCGTGTAATTCACGAAACATGGTCTGCTCTGCTGTTTCGCCACTATCAACACCACCTTGAGGAAACTGCCAAGAATGCTGACCATAACGTCTGGCCCAAAAGACCTGTCCCTGATTATTGCAAATTACAATTCCGACATTGGCACGAAAACCTTCGGCATCAATCACCTTAGTGCCTCATTTGTAAGTCGATTTTTAATGATTGTTCCACATTACCTGCAATACGGCAAACAATATTCAGAGTTTTACGCATCTTACTCACAGCTTGTGCATAACTTTAGTTTATACAGCTCATTTTGCAAACAAATCCACAATAACAGATCCAATAACTTGCCTTTTCCACAGTTTCTGTGGATAACATTGTTCATAGTTATGTATTTATCCCAACAAGTTTTCAACACAGCTTAAAGGCTTTACAAATTCAACAGTTAAAAACCATTAAATTCAATACATTAAGCTTAAAGTCAGCAAGTTTCACCTTGTCTAAAAACACAGCGAACCATCACTGGACAAAAAACACCCAAACGCAAAGATATCCACGGTTAAACTCTTTTGCTATCATGAGTAGTGAATTTATACAACCAAATAACTCGCTATGAAACCGATAAAACCACATTCAATCAATGAATTAATGCAACGTGTTAGCAACATTGCAGGACTGACATTAGGCCAATTAGCAAGTCATTATCAGTTTAAAACACCTGAGCATTTATTAAAGGAGAAAGGCTGGACGGGGCAATTGATTGAATATGCATTAGGTGCTACAGCAGGTTCCAAACCTACCCCTGATTTTGAAGAGCTCGGGATTGAACTTAAAACGCTACCAATCTCATATAAAGGCAAACCATTAGAGACCACTTTTGTGTCTGTGACACCGTTATTGAATGTCACAGGTATGACATGGCAGCAAAGTAATGTGCGTAAAAAACTCAATCATGTCTTGTGGCTACCCATACTAGGCGAGCGCGACATTGTGCCATTTGATAGAACCATTGGTAGTGGCTTTTTATGGCAACCCTCAGCAGAGCAAGATGCGCAGTTACAGCGAGACTGGGAAGAACAAATGGAGCTGATAGCACTGGGACGTGTTGATGAGATCTCAGGGCATTTAGGGGATGCGATGCAAATTCGCCCAAAAGCAGCTAATAGCAGAATAGTCACCGATGCCATCGGTCCAAACGGGCAAATTATTAAAACCCTACCCCGAGGTTTTTATTTAAAAACCAGCTTTACAGGGCAGATTTTGAAGCAGCAATTTCAGCTTTAACGCCTAAAAATGCGCGAGATAAACTCGCGCCTACAAGGCACTTAAATAAAAATCCCCGCATTTGCGAGGATTTTTCAAAAGTTTAAATCAGCTTCTTATAAAAGAATTACTGACCTTTAACTTCTTTAAGACCATTAAAAGGTGCTTTAGCGCCTAATTGCTCTTCAATACGTAGCAATTGGTTGTACTTCGCTACACGATCAGAACGGCTCAATGAACCTGTTTTGATTTGACCAGCTGCAGTACCCACTGCTAAATCAGCAATTGTTGAATCTTCAGTTTCGCCTGAGCGATGAGAAATAACAGCAGTGAAACCAGCGTCTTTAGCCATTTTGATTGCAGCTAACGTTTCAGTTAGTGAACCAATTTGGTTAAACTTGATTAAGATTGAGTTAGCAATACCGTTGTCGATACCACGCTTTAAGATCTTAGTGTTTGTCACGAATAAATCGTCACCAACTAATTGGATCTTATCGCCAAGTAGTTTTGTTTGGTGTGCAAAGCCGTCCCAATCAGACTCATCAAGGCCATCTTCGATAGACACGATTGGGTACTGTTCAGTTAGATCTTTTAAGAAGTAGTTAAACTCTTCTGAGGTGAATTTTTTACCTTCGCCTTTAAGGTCGTAGATATTTGCTTCTTTGTCATAAAACTCAGACGCAGCACAATCAAGTGCTAGAGTAATGTCTTTGCCTAACTCGTAGCCTGCATTAGCAACAGCAACTTTAATTGCTGCAAGTGCCGCTTCGTTAGAGGCAAGGTTTGGTGCAAAACCACCTTCATCACCCACTGCGGTTGAATGACCATCAGCTTTAAGTACTTTGGCAAGGCTGTGGAATATTTCTGCACCCATGCGAAGCGCTTCACGGAAGTTGGCAGCGCCAACTGGCTGGATCATGAATTCTTGAATATCAACTGAGTTATCAGCATGCTCACCACCATTGATGATGTTCATCATTGGTAACGGCATAGAATAAACACCTGGTGTACCGTTTAAGTCAGCAATGTGCTCATAAAGCTCTACTTTTTTAGATTGTGCAGCAGCTTTTGCAGTTGCTAATGACACTGCTAAGATTGCATTTGCACCTAATTTTTCTTTATTTTCGGTACCATCTAAATCTAGCATTACTTGGTCAACAGTGCTTTGCTCTAGTGCATTTTGGCCAGCTAAGGCTGTCGCGATTTCATTATTAATAAAACCAACCGCTTTTAATACACCTTTACCTAAGTAACGTGCTTTATCACCATCACGTAATTCTAGTGCTTCGCGAGTACCTGTTGATGCACCTGATGGTGCAGCAGCGCGGCCCCATGAACCGTCAGCTAAATGAACATCAGCTTCTACAGTTGGGTTACCACGCGAATCCATAATTTCGCGACCGATCACTTTTACGATATTTGACATCTTGATTCCTCTTTTCCCAAAATGGTGAGTCTACTCCGACTTTATTAATTTTCCTTAATGCCGTCGACTTTGAAAACAAATAAGCCGTGCATAGTGCACGGCTTATTCATATTACGATGACGCTTTTTGATGAATATGCGCAGCGGCAACAAACCCTTCAAATAGCGGATGACCATCACGCGGTGTTGAGGTGAATTCCGGGTGGAATTGAGCCGCAATAAACCACGGGTGATCTTTATTCTCGATGATTTCAACTAGCTTCTTATCTTCCGATAAACCAGTGAAACTCAAGCCAGCTTTTTCAAGCTGTTCAACAAAATTATTGTTTACTTCGTAACGATGACGATGACGTTCAACAATCTCATCACTACCATATACTTCACGTACTTTTGAGCCTGGTGTTAAATGACATTTTTGTGCGCCTAAACGCATAGTGCCACCTAAATCAGATTTTTCGCTACGTGTTTCAATGTTGCCTTCAGCATCTAACCATTCTGTGATCAAACCAACCACAGGGCTTGACGAGTTAGCATTAAACTCGGTTGAGTTTGCATCTAATAAGCCTGCAACATTACGTGCATACTCAATTAGCGCAACTTGCATACCTAAACAGATACCAAGGTAAGGTACTTTATTTTCACGGGCATATTTTGCCGCTAAAATTTTACCTTCAACACCGCGACCACCAAAACCACCAGGAACTAAAATAGCATCAAGGTTAGCTAATAACTCAGTACCTTTACTTTCAACATCTTGTGAATCAACATATTGAATGTTTACTGTTAAACGATTTTTAAGACCTGCATGTTTAAGTGCTTCGTTTACAGATTTATAGGCATCAGGTAGTTCAATGTATTTACCAACCATACCGATAGTCACTTCACCCGTTGGGTTTGACTCTTGGTATAACACTTGTTCCCACTCAACTAAATCAGCTTCAGGGCAATCAAGATGGAAGCGACGACATACAAAGTTATCAAGCTCTTGCGATTTTAATAGCGCAGGAATTTTATAAATGCTGTCTACATCAGGTAATGAAATAACCGCTTTTTCTTCAACGTTAGTAAAAAGAGCAATCTTTGCACGTTCGTTATTTGGTAATTTACGATCTGAACGGCAGATAAGAATATCTGGTTGAATACCAATCGAGCGTAACTCTTTAACAGAATGCTGTGTTGGTTTGGTTTTCACTTCACCCGCAGGGCCTAAGAATGGCACTAACGTTAAGTGAATAAACAATGCGCGCTCACGGCCAATCTCTGTGCCAAGCTGACGAATTGCTTCTAAGAATGGTTGTGACTCAATATCACCAACCGTTCCACCAATTTCAACGAGTGCCACATCATGGCCTTCAGCACCGTCATAAACACGTTGCTTAATATCGTTGGTAATATGTGGAATAACCTGAATTGTTGCACCAAGGTACTCACCACGACGCTCACGACGCAGCACATCTTCATATACACGACCTTGTGTGAAGTTGTTACGGCTTGTCATTTTGGTACGGATGAAACGTTCATAGTGACCTAAATCAAGATCGGTTTCAGCGCCGTCTTCGGTGACAAATACTTCACCATGTTGAATTGGGCTCATTGTGCCTGGGTCAACGTTGATATAAGGATCCAGCTTTAAAATGGTAACATTTAAACCACGGGCCTCTAAAATAGCTGCCAACGATGCTGCTGCAATACCTTTACCCAACGAGGAAACAACCCCGCCGGTAACGAAGATAAATTTTGTACTCATGCGAACCCTAGAATATCAGGAATTAAAAGGAAAAATATAGAATCAAGACGGGGCGAAATTATAGCAAAGGCACTGCCATCAATCCAGCGAAAGTTAGTAATTCTCTGCACAAAAAACGCACTCAGCGTTTCGCATTATTTACTGCTGCTTTTTTATCGCACCCCATGCGGCATCCATTTCAGCAAGGGTTGCAGTATCAAGCGATTGCCCACGCTCACATAAATAGGCTTGTACTTTTTCAAATCGCGCTGAAAACTTATCGTTGGCGCTACGTAATAATTGCTCTGGGTCACGTTTAATATGCCGTGCTACATTAACTGTAGCAAACAATAAATCGCCGATTTCTTCTGCGCTGTGTGCTGAAAATGGATCAACGGCTAACGCTTCTTTTACTTCATCAACTTCTTCAGCCACTTTATCTAATGCACCATGATAACTAGGCCAATCAAAGCCTAATCCTGCAACCCGCTGCTGAATTTTTTTGGCTTTACTCAAACTAGGCAGATTTGCAGGTATATCTTGCCATAATGTGTTGCTCTGCGGTTCAGCTTTTGCTGCCCGCTCCTGTGCTTTTATGGTTTGCCACTGCTCACTGAGTTGTTGTTCAGTCAGCCCTTGCTGATCGGCAAATACATGTGGATGGCGACGCACTAACTTATTATTTAGCCCAGCCATTACATCATTAAAATCAAATAACCCTTGCTCTTGTGCCAATTGCGCATAAAAAATCACTTGAAAGAGTAAATCACCCAGTTCATTTTTAAGCTCACCGAAATCACCTTTTTCAATGCAATCGGCTACCTCGTATGCTTCTTCTAAGGTATGCGGTACGATGGATGTAAAGTCTTGCTTTAAATCCCACGGGCAGCCTGTTGCTGGGTCACGTAATTTAGCCATAATGGCTAATAACTCAGTTAATGTATTCGTTGAGGTATTAGTTGTCTGGTTCATTTACATTCCTAGTGACTACGTTTTGCTTCATGCACGCCTTCGATTTGATCTAATTTTGATAGTAATCGATTGGTACTTGATAAATCATGTACTTCCACTTGCATGGTAAACAACGCTAATTGGCGGTCGTCCACGGTTTCCATATTCATATTCAGCACATTAACTTTTTCATTGGCCAGTACCGAACTAATATCACGTATAAGCCCAGCTCTGTCACTTGCTTCAATTTTAATACACAGGGCATAAGAGCCGTTAATTTCGTCTGACCAACTAACCGCAATAACACGCTCAGGATGTTGTGTTCTTAGATTATTAAAAGAATCACAATCAGTCCTATGCACACCTATGCCACGCCCTTGCGTGATATAACCGATTATTGACTCACCAGGAACTGGGCGGCAACATTTAGCCACATGGCTCATTAAACTACCAACCCCATCAACCACGATACCATTTTTATCACCGCTGATTTTAGTCGGGTTCTTAAAGCGGATGACGGGCTCGTCATCAGAGCGATCCGTGATAAAATTCAGCAACTGATTTAAACGCACATCACCGGCGCCAATCGCAACCATTAAGTCATCTAACTCTTTAAAGTTATAGCGAGTAATAGCCGGCTCTAAGTTTTTGTAGGTCAGATCGAGCTTTTGCAATTCATTATCTAGAATTTCTTTACCAGCACTGAGATTTTTATCGCGATCGAGTTGTTTAAACCAGTGGTGTATTTTCGCTCTCGCGCGGGATGATTTAATATATCCCAGTGATGGATTTAACCAATCGCGGCTAGGATTAGGTTGTTTTTGGGTTAAAATTTCAACCTGATCGCCAGTGTGTAATTGATGGGTAAAAGGCACAATTTTGCCAAATACTTTTGCACCAATACAACGATGACCGACATTTGAGTGAATATAATAAGCAAAATCCAATGGTGTTGCGCCCAGCGGTAAATCAAAAATATCGCCTCGAGGGGTGAAAATATACACCCGATCTTCGACCACTTGATTTTTTAGCTCTTCGGCTAAATCGCTGCCATCAACCACCTCTTCTTGCCATTGCAATAATTTACGCAACCAGCTAATTTTTTGCTCATACCCAGAACCACGCCCAGGTAACGCCCCTTCTTTATACATCCAGTGCGCAGCGACTCCGAGCTCAGCATCTTGGTGCATCGCGTGGGTACGAATTTGGATTTCAACCGTTTTGCCTTCTGGGCCAAATACTACGGTATGAATAGATTGATAACCATTTTGTTTAGGGGTGGCAATATAATCATCAAATTCTTTATTTAGATGGCGCCAATTGGTGTGTACGATCCCCAGCGCACCGTAACAATCTTGCAATTCATCCACCACAATACGCATGGCGCGAATATCGAATAACTGGTCAAACTCGTAATTCTTTTGCGCCATTTTTTTGTAAATACTGTAGATATGTTTTGGCCGACCATATACCTCGCCTTTAATACCTGCTTGAGCCAGTTTAGTTTTAACTTGCTCAACCATATCTACCATATAAGCTTCGCGACCTAGGCGCTTATCATCCAATTGCTTGGCAATATTTTTATACACATCAGGGTGCAAATAGCGAAACGATAGATCTTCCAGCTCCCACTTTAATTGCCCAATCCCTAACCGGTTAGCAAGTGGCGCAAAGATATCAGCGGTTTCTTTTGCAGCAATCACCCGCTCTTCTTCGTTGGCGTTTTTAACCTCTCGTAAATGACATACCTGCTCAGCAAGTTTAATAACCACAGCGCGCACATCTTCAACCATCGCCAATAACATACGGCGTATATTATCAACTTGAACGGTGCCAGTACCTTGATGAGCCAAAGTGCTAATAGTAGCCATTTGTGCAACACCCGTTAGCAGAGTTGCCACATGGCTCCCCATCACATCGCTTACTGTATCGATGTCGATTAGATTAGCCAAAAAACTCGGCGTAATATATGCGGTAGCGAGGGTGTCTGCATCGAGATTCATTTCCACCAAAATTTCGACCATTTCCATGGCAATATTTTGTTGCTGATGATTATGCAGTTCAGCGCAAAGGGTATTCGCTTTACTTAATAGTTCGCGCTTTTCTTGCGTTAAGTTAAGTAAACCAAGTCGTGTGCTAAAATCACCCGGTTTGTCGTGTTGGTGTGATTGCCGAGTAGCTACCATAATGCGCTCTACCTCCGTTGAAATAACGCCATCGTTTCGATATGCCCCGTGTGTGGAAACATATTCATTAGCCCTATTTTTTCAAGTGAAAATGCAGCTTGCGTAATAATTGCGCTGTCACGGGCTAAAGTAACAGGGTCGCAAGATACATATAAAATCGTTTTAAATTGCTTCAGAGGCAGTTGCTCTAAAATAGCTAAGGCACCGGTACGTGAAGGGTCCAGTACTAATACATTCAACTCTTTACTAAACCACGGAGCTTGCTGCATTGTTTGTGTTAAATCAAAACAATGAAAATGAGCATTGGCTATATGGTTAGTTTGCGCATTTTGCGCCGCCATTGCAACCGCAGAAGCCACTCCTTCAACACCAATTACACTTTTTGCGTTGTTTGCCAGCGCTAAAGCGAAGTTACCAATCCCACAAAATAGGTCTAGTACCTGTTCGTCCCCTTTTAAATTCAGCCAGTCAACCGCTTGAGAAAGCATAGCTTGATTTACCTGCGCATTGACTTGAATAAAGTTTTCCAGCCCAAACGTAAATTTTAGTCCAATTTCAGGTAAGCTATAAAACGGCATAGGTAAATGGCTGTGATTAATTTGCTGAGTATCTCCTTGCCATATTATTTGCCACTGATGGTCAAGCCCCTGCTGCTCAACAGTTGCTTTTAGCTTATCACTGATGCTTTTAGTGTGGCGGATCACCACAAAATTTTGCTCATCTGCTTGGCATAATTGTATATGGCTAACACTGCGAAGTTCGCCATATTGGTTTAATAACTGATCAAAAACAGTAAAAATTGCGGCAAAATCGTCACTCAGTACTGCACACTGCTGCACACTGACAATTTGTTTAGAACCTTGCGCGCGATAACCAACCCGCATTTTTTTTGCGGTTTTATCAAACATCACCGCTAACCGCGCACTGCGACGGTAGTGCGTCGGCTCGCTCAATAACGGCGCTTGCCAGTTCATTGCATCAAGCTTGGCAAACTTTGAAAACAGCTGGCTCACCGCCACTTGCTTTTCAACTAATTGTTGATCAAGTCGCAAATGCTGTAATTGGCAACCACCACATTGTTGATAATGTTCGCAAAACGGTTTAACCCGTGCCTCACTGGCCTGCTCAACTTTTATCGTTTTAGCCGCGCTATAACGAGCTTTATCTTCGGTTAGTTTGGCCTTAACCGTTTCACCTGTCAGTGCACCGCTAACAAAGCACACTTTATTATTATGCTTGGCAATCCCCCGACCTTGATGATCCATTCCTGAAATGGCTAAAGTTAACGACTGCCCAGAAAGGGTTTTCTTTTTTGCTTGGAAAAACTGCGCCATCGGGCAACACCTTAAATATTGATTCTACGAGGGTGATTGATTACTAGCTTATAAGTATATACTCTTTAACTAACTAATAATGATAACAACGTTCACTTATGACTAAACTTGGTTTGCGCGACTCAGTTTTAACGCTAACACTTATTCCCACAGTGATTATCGGATTACTACTTGGCGGCTATTTTACAATAAATCGTTACATTGAGCTTGATGAAATTTTATATCAGCAAGGTGCGACTATCTCCGAGCCCCTGTCGATTGCCATTGAACAGCCATTATTAGCAAAAAATAAACAGCTACTAAACCGTTTGATCAGCCATGCGCATAATAAACACTCTCCAGCAATTAAAACCATCGCCATTTTTGACGAGCATAATGAACTGGTATTAACCAGTAACTATCACCGTGACTTTGATGATCTACTGCACAGTGAGTACTTGCAAGCAGGAAAAAACACCAAAGTAGTGCCCAGCGACCACTTAATTACATTTTTTACGCCGATCATCAACCACTCAACGCCAGACGCACAGTGGAATAATGCAACGTTTCAAACATCCCTTGGCACTGTGGTTATTCAGCTCAACAAAGACCAAGCGATTATTGGTCAGCAACAGGCATTACTAGTCAGCGGTATTGTCATTATTTTAGCCTTAGTGTTGGCGGCTATTTTAGCCATCAGGCTTAGCCATATGTTTATGACCCCATTAAATAAGTTAGTACTGGCTACCGACAAATTAATCGAAGGGAAAAGAGAAACCGGCCTAACCGCTCCGATGATGGGCGAGTTTGAATTATTACGCCAAGGGCTAAACACCATTTCTGATACTATGGTGATGCAAAAAGATGAAATGCAAAAGCACATCGATCAGGCGACCAGTGACTTGCGCGAGTCGTTAGAATTATACGAAACACAAAATATTCAGCTCAGTATTGCTAAAACCGATGCCCAAGACGCCAACCGCGTAAAATCGGACTTTTTAGCGAAAATGAGTCACGAACTGCGCACACCACTCAATGGTGTAATTGGCTTTACTCGTCAATTACATAAAACACCGCTTAATAAACATCAAAAAGATTACCTCGATACCATCGAACTCTCAGCCAATAGTTTAATGACTATCATCAGCGATATTTTAGATTTTTCGAAGCTTGAAGCAGGCGCCATGGAACTTGAGTCCATTCAATTTCAACTACGTGACACAATAAACGAAGTACTTACGCTACTGGCCCCCAGTGCGCATGAAAAACAATTAGAGCTATCGATTTATATCAACTCACTGGTGCCTGATAACATTACTGGTGATCCGACCCGCTTTAAACAAATTCTGATCAACTTGATTAGTAATGCAATTAAGTTTACTGAAAAAGGCTCAATTAAAATTGATGTTGGCCATCGTTTACTTGATGAAGAACGGACCTCAGTATTAGTGTCGGTAACCGATACAGGCGTTGGCATTCCAATGGATAAACAAGATGCCTTGTTCACTCCTTTTGGCCAAGCTGATTCAAGCATTACCCGTAAATTTGGTGGCACAGGCCTTGGCTTAATTATTACCAAGCACATAGTTGAAACCATGGGTGGCCGCATTACCTTAAACTCAGCACCTGGTAACGGCACCTGCTTTACTTTTAATGGTGTATTTAGGCTTCCAAGCCATATTTATAACAGCGACTTACCAAGTAGATCTCTTGCAAATAAACGTATTTTATACCTAGAACCGCATGAACATACCCATAATGCGGTGCTCTCTTTACTCACCGAGTGGCAAACAAGGGTTACTGCGTGCTTTGACCAAGAAACCTTTTTACAAGAGTTAAACAAAGAGTTTAATTACGATATTTGTATTATTGGTCATGTTGCCGCAGTTGACGAAATGCAACGCTTAAAAAGCTATATCAAAGCAGTCCGTGAATCGACTGACTACCTGTATTTAATGCTTAATTCGGTATCGCATAATATGCGCGAAGCATATATTGGCTGTGGTGCAGATGCGTGTTTAAGTAAACCGCTGAACCACCGCAAGCTCTGTGAAGTGCTTGCAGCACCTTATCGACTCGATCATCCCGTACACAATATTGAAGAAAATGACGAAAAGTTATTACCGCTAAAAGTATTAGTCGTTGATGATAATGATGCCAATTTAAAGTTACTTTGTACTTTATTAGAAGAGCAAATTGAAACTATCGATACCGCTCATAATGGCTCACAAGCCTATAGTTTGAGCAAAAGCCATAAATACGACATTATTTTTATGGATATTCAAATGCCAATTATGGACGGTATTACCGCCTGTAAACTGATCCTAGAATCATCCTTAAACGAAGATACCCCTATTATTGCAGTCACAGCACACGCCTTAGCAGGCGAGAAAGAGCAACTTATTACCGATGGCTTTAAAGGGTATTTAACTAAACCTATTGATGAAGATATGCTGAAACAAATTATCAGTGATCATAGTCCACAATCACCGCTGCGACGAGACAAAAGCCGCAATGAGCTAGTTGCTATTGAGCCTCCTTTTGTAAGCTCTTCACTGGATTGGCCATTAGCACTGCAACGTGCCGGCGGTAAAAACGAACTGGCGCTTGAAATGCTTAATATGTTGTTACTCAGTGTGCCAGAAACCCTGCGACTACTTGAAGAAGCAACCGCCAGCCAAGATTGCGAACATGTGCTAAGTATTATTCATAAATTTCACGGTGCTTGTTGTTACACTGGCGTACCCAAGCTCAAGGCACTCGCTGAAGCACTGGAAACCGCGTTAAAAGGCGATTGTGATTTAAGTTATATTGAGCCTGAGCTTTTTGAGCTGCAAGACGAACTTGAAAACCTGATGACCGATGCCGGCTTAGCCGAACATTAACGGCAGATCCGCTTAAGTGATTTACCACTTTTTAAGCTACTGATCTGCCAAGTTACATCTGTATCTTGTTGCACCAGACTTACTTTGGCAATGTCACTAAACATAAAATCACCGGGTACATTAAGTCGCGTTAAATTTTGTGATAATGGTTGCTGACAATAAGGGCCTGTATCACCGTGGATCACTAATACCGGCTTTTTTACTGTGTTTACAAATTCCGCCAAAGCATCGCGATACACTTTAAAACCATCACACTGTTCTGGCTGAGTTTTACTGCATGCTGGTTGTGCTGTTTGATGGGTGTAAATATCCGCCTGAAAAGCAATCACATAACCTTTGGCTGCTGAGTTTGCTTGCGCTAACCAGTTAAGGTTGTTGCCGTCTCTTGTATCAGCTTGTTGATAAGCAAGTTGTTTATCACTTTTTAGCACCTCTCGACGGCCATTGTGGGTGCCTGCAATATGCAGCGTTATAAACTCTACATCAGCGAACCGCCAACGCGCATTTTCGTGCATGCTAGGCTGTTGCTGAAAATCAACTAAGGTATTGGCTTTTTCAAGGTATTTATCATCAAACATCAAGGTTTTTAAAAATACCAAGCGCTCTAATTCATCATAACGAGGAGTTAAATTTTTGCGGTCGCAATCAGTCCATTCATTGTCACCGGGGGTGTAAATAAATGGCTGCGTAGTTAAAGAGGTAAGTAACTGTTTATGCTTCTCAAGCAACTCATTGGTGCAAGGCTCAGAACCGGATTTCATATCGCCAACATGGATCAAAAAAGCATGCTCAGTCGTTTTTATTTTTTTACCCAAAGCTCCTATTGGCGCTAAATTCATTTCATCAATTGGAGTATATGGCATATCCCCCATCACCAAAAACGCATTACTGGACAGCGCCCAAGTCAAACCAATTAAACTAAACATCACCATCCCCTATCACGCAAATAGATCTTAAGCTCTCATAGTAACAAACAAATGAACAGTTAAAAGAACGGCTTTTTGCGACTAAGCTTGCTAAAATAACCGCACAGTAATCCTGAATTTATTAATCATGTCATTTAGCACCACTTATACATTAGATAAACCCTACTTTTACGAATGTTTTGATGAGTCTCTGCCTTACAGCGCACAAGCAAAGCCGAAATATGTTTTTTTAGTATTATTGGTTAGTTTAGGACTTACAGCTATTTATTGGTTAGAAAAACACTATTTAGGAAATTTCTTGATCATGGCCGCAGTACTTGAATGTGTTGCTTTTTATTATCGCAGGCCTTGGTGGGTAACGCGGCAAATGCTTAGTCGAGCATCAGGCTCTGAGGCAACGTTAACTATTGATGAAAGCGGTTTTAAAAGCGAAAACCCACATAAAAGCTATCAGCTAGCATGGCAAGATATTGATGAAGTAATTTTTACTGTTCGCGGTATTATTTTAAAAAGTCGTCGCGGCATGCAGTACGTTTCAAACAGCGTACTGAGTGATGAGATTATTGAATACATAAAAAAAAGAGCCACTAAATAGTGGCTCTTTCATATCAATTAAATTGATTAAGCATTGCCCGGATTCGGGTTAGACTTTTCAGCTTGAATACGCATGTAAATTTCTTCACGGTGTACCGAAACGTCTTTAGGTGCATTAACACCAATACGTACTTGATTTCCTTTAACACCTAGTACAGTGACAGTTACTTCGTCACCAATCATTAGGGTTTCACCTACTCGACGAGTTAGTATTAGCATTCTCTTGCTCCCGTATTCCAATAAATTAAAAGATTCCGCGTCTGTATATTAAAGAAAATAAGCCTTAATAGTAAGTAAAAACTCTAAATCGATTCATTTTCTGTTAAAAAAACTCTTTATAATGCGCCTATTGCCAATTCTAAGTATGTTTCATCTATTCAAACTAATATTTTAATATCAGATCTTGATACGTGTTTACGTTAATCTATAAAAACAAACTTACTACACTAGGATATGATTTCATAGTCACTGCCTCAATGGCGACTTTAGTAACTGAGCAACCAACAGAAATTTCTTTACTGTTAATATAATGGTGGCTGTCATTTAATACTTCAAGTAGTTACTAAAATCTTTTCTGTGCACTATAACGGTAGTCGATATAAGCATAGCCTATTTTTTCAAAGTTATGATTAATCTTAACTATTTGGACGCAGTTATCGAGAAAAAGTTTCAATAAAAATTAGTTTTATCATCGCTGTGGAGAGTTTATGGGGATAGTTCCGAGTTTTTTCGTAATTAAGGTAAATCCAGTGGCAATAAAAAATGCGGTAGTGTGTATTTAGTAAGGTATGCCGTTTTAGCTATAAATTTAGGACGTGGCTTAGCTGTTAAAGCAGATTTAGAGTAAACACCTTAAGAGACTCAATTGAGCCTCCTAAAGTGTTAAATCAACTTTACGTACTGAGCTATTAAGTACGCTCAGTTAACCAAGCGGTTACGCTATCAAGTGCTGCAGTTAAGTTTTGCGGCTCAGAGCCACCAGCTTGCGCCATATCAGGACGACCGCCGCCTTTACCACCAACTTGTGATGCCATGTGATTTACCAGCTCACCGGCTTTCACTTTGCCAGTTAAGTCTTTAGTCACACCAGCAATTAAGCTTACTTTGTCGCCATCAGCAACACCAAGTGCAATAACACCTGAGCCAATCTTGTTTTTAAGGTCATCAACCATGCCGCGTAAGGCTTTTGATTCAGTGCCTTCAACGTTTGCCACAAGTAATTTAACACCGTTAATTTCAACAATTGAATCAATTAATGATGCACCCGCAGCACTGGCTAGCTTGTCGCTTAGCTGTGCTATTTGTTTTTCAAGCCCTTTCGACTTTTCAAGCAAGGCAGTTACTTTTTCAAGTACTGATGCGCTGTCGCCTTTAACAAGAGCCGCTACGTCGTTTAGGTGTTGCTCTTGCTCACTGACATAAGCAATTGCATCAGCACCTGTTACCGCTTCAATACGGCGCACACCGGCAGCAATACCGCTCTCAGAAACTATTTTGAATAAACCGATATCACCAGCACGATTTACGTGAGTACCACCACACAGTTCTATAGAGTAATCACCAATAGTCACTACGCGAACTTCATCATCGTACTTCTCACCAAATAACGCCATTGCGCCTTTTTCTTTGGCGGCATCGATTGCCATCAGCTCAGTATTTAGTGCAAAGTTACGACGGATCTCGTCATTCACAACTCGCTCAATTTCACGTAGTTCAGCTTTCGTGACTGCTTCAAAATGCGAGAAGTCAAAACGTAAACGTTCAGGGTCTACGAGCGAACCTTTTTGCGACACATGATCGCCCAATAACTGACGTAGTGCTTCATGTAAAATATGCGTCGCTGTATGATTCTTTTTAACACGATCACGGCGCTTATCATCAATGTTAGCGTCAACTTTATCATTCACACCAATACGCCCCATCACTGTTCCGTGATGCGCGAATGCATTACCAAGTTTAGTAGTATTAGTTACTGTAAACTCACCGCCAGCTACCGTTAATGTGCCGGTGTCGCCAACTTGGCCACCAGATTCAGCGTAAAACGGTGTGCGATCTAGTACCACAATGCCTTGTTGGCCATCTTCAAGTACTGATACAGCTTCACCTTGCGCGAACATTTCAATCACAGTGCCACTATAGTGCGTTGCGTCATAGCCTTTAAAGTCAGTGTGTTTGTCAGACTTTAATTGCTGGTTATAGTCAGCACCAAATTTACCAGCTTGTTGTGCAGTTTTACGCTGTACAGCCATGCACTCTTGGAAGCCTTGCTCATCAATTGTCATAAAGCGCTCACGCGCTACATCTGCGGTTAAATCGGCAGGGAAACCATAGGTGTCATATAATTTGAATACCAATTCACCTGGGATCACATCGCCAGTTAAATCAGTCAGGCTTTCTTCTAAAATAGCTAAACCACGCTCAAGAGTTTTGCCAAACTGCTCTTCTTCAATGCGCAGTACTTTTTCGATGATTTCTTGCTGTTTTGCAAGCTCTGGATACGCTTGACCCATTTGTTCGATTAGCGCAGCAACTAACTTATAGAAGAACGAACCTTGTGCACCAAGCTTGTTACCATGGCGAACTGCACGACGAATGATACGACGCAGTACATAACCACGGCCTTCGTTTGATGGCATAACACCATCAGAAATTAAAAACGCACATGAACGAATATGATCCGCCACTACGCGCAGTGATTTATCATCCATATCTTGTGCATTGGTAACTTCTGCAGCAGCTTTAATCAAGCCTTGGAATAAATCGATTTCGTAGTTTGAATGCACGCCTTGTAAAATTGCAGCAATGCGCTCAAGACCCATACCTGTATCAACAGACTGCTTAGGAAGCGGCTCCATCGTACCGTCACTTTGACGGTTATACTGCATAAATACCAGATTCCAAATTTCAATGAAACGGTCGCCATCTTCTTCAGGTGAGCCAGGAGGTCCGCCCCAAATCTGTTCGCCATGATCATAAAAAATTTCAGAACATGGACCACACGGGCCAGTATCACCCATTGACCAGAAATTATCTGAAGTAGCAATACGAATAATGCGATCTTCAGGCAAACCAATTTCGTTAGCCCAATAACCAAATGCTTCTTCATCATCATGGTAGATAGTAACGAGCAGTTTTTCTTTCGGCAGTTTTACAACGTCAGTCAAAAACTCCCACGCAAACTTAATCGCGTCTTGCTTAAAGTAATCACCAAAGCTGAAGTTACCTAACATTTCGAAAAATGTATGGTGGCGTGCTGTGTAGCCTACATTTTCTAAATCGTTATGCTTACCACCGGCACGCACACAACGTTGTGAGCTAGTTGCGCGGTTATAAGGGCGGCTTTCGGCGCCTAAAAATACATCTTTAAATTGCACCATGCCGGCGTTATTAAATAATAACGTCGCATCGTTACCCGGAATAAGCGAGCTTGATGGAACAATTTGGTGTTGTTTAGAGGCAAAAAAATCTAAAAACTGTTGCCTGATCTGTGCGGTAGTCATGTGCTGCATGTGAACGTCTCACCCATTTTTACTGTGCTTGCATTGCAAAATCTATTTGTTCGTAACTGAACCCTCGATACATTAAGTAGCGCACGCGCTTAGCTTTTTCTTTGTGATCGAAGTCGTCCTGTGAATTTGAATACTTCTTTAAATACGCATCCTGCGCTAACCCAAACCAATCAATTTCGAATGATTCAATCACACTTTCTAACAGTGCTCGGTCAATCCTTTTGCCCATGGCTTCGCTTTGAATACGTTTTAAGCCATGTTTTTTAGCAATGTGGCGACGTACAAAACCTTCAACATAACGCTGCTCATTTATAAAATTGTGCTCTTCACACCAATCTAATAAAGCTTCGATAAATTCAGGCGTCGCCTCTTTTTGCTGTAATTTTTGGGTTAACTCTCGACGCGAATATTCTTGGCGCCCGAGTAACCAAAGTACATAATTTTTTAACTTCTTTTGTAATGCTTCATCCATTTCTTCAGCCATTATGCGTCAAAACGACCGCTTTGATCATTATGCTGCGGCGCAACAGGCTCTGCCTCTGCAGGCGGTACGATCGGCATAAAAATAGCTTGATAAGAAACAAAAAAGCTAATGTAGCAAATTGGCATTAAAACCAACAGCGGCAAGAATGATAAAAACATTGAAAGCATCATCAAGCCTGCAGTAATTGCCCCATATACACTCAATGGTGCCATGTTGTGGTAAAACACCATAAGTGAGCTTTTTAGCACCTCAAAAATACGTTTTTGTTGATTAAAATAAACCAACGGCACTGCATAAGAAAAAGCCGTTAAATACACCGATAACGCAATTAAAAACAGCGCCAAATTTGCCATCGAGATGCTATCAATTACTTGCTGCAAGGCAATGTTAGGATCGACATTCGGATTACTCATAATCTCAACAGCTTCAGCAAATAAGCCAGCAGCTAACAAAGCCATCAATACACCGGCCGCCATTTGATAAAGCGCTAAACGAAGCAGCCCCATGCGATTACCTTTGGCGGTAAACGGTTTTAGGATATCGGCCAACATAATTTTGCCGCCTTGCTGTTTGGTGATCACCGCTTGATAAAACCCCGCAGTTAAAAATGGCGTGGCAATGGCTGCTATAATTTGTAAAAAAGGTAAAAATAGCGATAGTAAACCAATAATACCTATAAATAAGTGCATAAAAATAAAGGTAAAAGGCTGAGTTTTAAAAATAAGCCAGCCTGCTTTAAACCATTTCAGCCCTGCATCGGCCTTAAATACTCGTAATTCAATTGACATACTTGCTCTTAAATTAACAACAAAACACGCCGAGTATAACTCGGCGTTGGATGGGATTACATAGACGACAGCTTAAAATTACGGTTTTTTAATCTTCTTTATATCTAACATATGCGCACCATGCTTAATTTTCGTCTCTAGGTATGCTTTATTGCCCGCTAAACCAGCTTTAATGTGTGCATGCGTGCCAACCACTGATTCAACTTCAATACCTGCATCTTTCAAGGCATTAAGCTTTTTAGGATTATTGGTCATCAGCTTTACGTGAGCCAACCCCATCGCTTCTAGCATTAATACCGCGTCAGAAAAGTCACGTAAGTCATCAGCAAAGCCCAAATGATTATTTGCTTCATAGGTATTCATACCTTGTGATTGCAATACATAGGCGTCAATTTTATTGTATAAACCAATACCACGCCCTTCTTGGCGTAAATAAAGTAAAATACCACCTTGTTGATGCATCATTTCAATACATTCGTTGAGTTGTTCACCACAATCACACCGTGATGAATGAAATACATCACCGGTTAAACATTCAGAATGCATACGAATAAGCGGCACAGACTGCTCGCTATCAGCACGATTAAACACCAAAGCAACATGCTCTTGGCCATCTTTTAAATCGCTAAATGACACGATTTCTGCGGGTATATCACTGTTTTTGCCAACATTTAGCTGGACTCTAGCTCTTACTTGCGCCACGACAAATCCAAAATTAAAAAGTAATGCGATAATGCAAACGTGATAATATCACAAAAATAAACTGCATTGAAAATAATACAACACCGCAATGAGTAATAACTATATTGAGGCAGTTACTCGCAATTCAAGCATTGCCCTGCGCTAAATCGACAATTCCACCCCACCAAAAACAAAATTCTTACCCGATACTCTAAATCAATGACATAGTTGTACCTATTTGGTAGAATTTAATTAAACATAATAATAAGGAACATTATGAAAGCATCCTCTTTACTACTTTGTCTTGCCATCACCTATTCTGGTTATAGTCACGCCGATGAATCTATACATAGTCAATTTAAAATAGTTTACCAGCAATACCTTAATGCACAGCAACAAGGCAAAGGCGCAGAAGATAAAGCTGAACAAGCCTATTTGCTAGGTAAGCAAATCTATGGAGATAAATCAGATAACACTGCAAATTTAGCCATAAACTATGCTAATGAGCTTCATCAATACCCTGCAGAAAACAAACAAAAACGTTTTACCTTGTTTGAGCAGGCTTACACTATTTTAGCGGCTAATCATCCAACAAGTAGCATTGAACTCATCGATGCATTGCTTGGTATGGCAACCAATACTGATTCGGTAAATAGAGCCGACGCCCTATACAAACAAGTTATTGAAATCGCTGCAGTCCAAAAAGTCCCAAAATTAGTAGCAGATATGAAACTGGCTGCTGCACAAGGATTAGCGTATGGCTTTCAAGGGAAGAAATACAACCAAGCCAAACGTTACCTACTTGAGGCAGACGAGTTTTACAGCCAAAACTTACCTGAGAACTCAGTAGAGCGGATCAAAGCTGACTTTTTAGTTGCCGCTTTTGCAGAAGGTAAAAGACAATATTCTAAAGCGATTGAGCGTTTAAATCGAGTTGTAAGTGTATTTGATGATGCGCTTAGCTTCGATCATGAAACAGAGCTTAGCGCTCACTCTAAATTAGTTCACCTTTATGAAAAAACAGGTAAAAGTGACGAAGCGACCAAACATTGTTTAGCTATAGCTAAAATGGTGCCGTGGCAAGAAAACCAGCAACAAACCCCACTTTATCGTCAAGAACCTAACTACCCAGATAGTAAAGCAAGGTTTAGGCAAGATGGTTCAGTGCAAATGGAGTTTGACGTTAACACCGCTGGCTTTGTAAAAAATATCACCATCATTAAATCTGAAGGTGGTGAAGCATTTGAACAAGAAGCTATTAAAGCAATGGAAAAGTGGCGTTATGCCCCTAAGTTTGAAGACGGAAAAACAGTGGTTGCAAAAGCTCAAGTGCAGCTAGACTTTAAAATTGGCAGGTAAATACACGTAATTACTAATAACATCAGTGTTTGTAATACTGTTTATAAACACGTTTTAAGCCCAGCATGACTGGGCTATTTTTGTAAGGTATCTAGTATTTTGTCACTGGCATCCTCGATTAAATCAAGTACCTGTTCAAAACCATTTTCGCCACCATAATAAGGGTCGGGGATCTCATCAACGCAGGTTCCATAAGCTAAAAATAACGACAGCTTATACTGCAAATGCGCCGGACAAAGTGCAGTTAGATCAGCTAAATTGGCTTTATCTGCAGCGAGGATCAAATCAAAGTACTCAAAGTCATGAGCGTTAACTTGTCGTGAACGTATCCCCTCAAAGCTATAGCCACGTTTAAGTGCCGCCGCTTGCGAGCGTTTATCTGGAGGATTACCAATGTGGTAGCCTGCGGTACCTGCTGAGTCAATTTCAAACTGTGATCCACGCTGTAATGCTTTAGCCTTTAACACCGCCTCCGCAGTCGGTGAGCGGCAAATATTACCTAAACAAACGATCAGTATTTTTTTCATGATTAAATTTCATCCACTAGCATCAACATGCATTCATAAGATACCAATAAAATTAAAACCTGCATACCAAGGTTACTTCCAACCTTGTAACCAGCGCTGTTGATCTTTTAAATCATGCCAATTTATTTCCATCGAACGCTTTGACATCACCGCTTCAATAACACAGCTGATAACAACGCCCTCTTCATCAAACTCCATATCGGTAATCATAAAATGCTTTTCTTTATTGACGGGTGAAACGGCCGTCCATTTACTGTTTAATAGTTTTCTGTGGTTAATTTTATTCATATGATTCCTATCTAACATCATTAAGCATTGATCATCGTGATACGTAAACACCACCCACTGCGTTTACATTTAACTGAATGAAATGTGATTTTACAGCTAACTAATCACAGCTGCATAGAGGTATAAGTCTGGCTCGACCATCAAGTGGGTTGTCTATTTTCAGGTAGTATTTACCAAGCAGGGTTGGAATTTGCGGTGCTAGTAAGAGGAATTAAATAACCAGTTACATCAGATGACTCACTATGTATTACAAGGTAGAGGTAGGCTTTAATTTATCACTAAAGCCTATATAAGCTAATGCAATTATTAAAATTCGTAACTAATACTCACGCCACCATCAGCGCGTTTTTCATTACTGTTGCTGCCTTCACCGTAGCCTAATTCAAAACGAACGCGCCAACCGCCTTCATTTAAACCACTAAAAAGGTAACTATAACTCACGCCTACACCGTTAGTCGTTTCTGTATCAAACATACCTGATAGTGCACAGCCAAAAATATTACCAAATGTCTCACCAATGTCTTTATCATCAGTATCCGAACACTCACGACCATCATCTTGTGCACCAATGGCGCCAACAACTAAGCCTAAAGCATGCTTTTTATCGCTCGTTAGCGCATGTTCAAACCCGACAGAAAAACCATCATCTAAGCCTATTTTATAGTTAGCATACCAGCGCTGTGTACCTTGTGCTGCTGATAATGATACCTCTGGTATAACAAAGTAAGGGTAGCCGCCACCGATTGAAAAATTAACATCGTTTGCATTAGATGAAAAAGTACAAATCGTTAGCAAAGCACCTAGGCAAAGCTTGTTTAATGTCATTAAAGTTCCTTTTAAGTTTTTTATTATAAAGCGAACGCTACTTTACACATTTTAGAAACAAAAAGGCAACTAAAATTGCTTCAAAATAACATCATCATAATCATCAACGTTTAACGTCACATTAAACTTAGCCGCCACATTATCAAGCTCAGCTTGCTTGATAGCTAATTCATCCATGGTGATAGTGTTATCGTCTAGTTGCCATAATAACCGCGAGCCCGCATAACTATAATGAATTGCTAACAATGCCTGAGGATTTCCCTCTCGCCCCGCCGCTTTTAATTTTGCCATTTTACGGGTGATTTTATTCAATGCTTGTTTGAGATCCCACACATACACCACTTCGGTCATATAATCATGGGTGCGGTATTTATTCAGCGCCCAGCCAATTGTTAGGCTAGTAATAACTACACCTATTAAATTCCAATGAAAATGACTGCCACTTTCATCAGGGAATAACGCGATTAGTAGTTGTGAGATTGCTAAACTGCCAATAGCCAACGCCAAGCCGCAGCCGATAATAACGCGGTTTAAATGCTTACGATAACGAGCTTTATCAATTTGAATAAGTTGCATAACTGCCTAATAAAATAAAAACCAAAATTCACGGCCGCCATTGTAACCAATGCCCATAAGCAAACACGAAACTTTTTAAAAATATTTCACCCCTTTTTAATCTAGCGCACGTTTTAGTGATGAATACCACTTAACTTATCGAGGATTTGCTTATGCAAACAGTAGCTTTACCACACACTAATCATGCTTTAAAAACATCAGCGGCCATTGTTGGTGGTGCAGCCATGACCTTTGCGGCATTTGCATTTATGCAGTACTTAATTAGTGGCGAGCAACGCGCGCCAAGCTTTATTGATGACGGCATCATTGTAGAAATATTCCAAGCGCCAGAAGATTCTAAAGTGCAGCACAAGCAAACCTTGCCGCCGCCACCTAAAATGCAAACGCCGCCTAAAGTGCCGCCGCGTACACCGCCAAGTACTGATACTAATATAGTAACAACCGCAATAACGCCAGATATAAGTATTGATAAAATAGGTGGCGATATAAAAGCTAACTTACAGCGACCAACCGGTGATGCGACCCCCATAGTACGTATAAATCCTAAATACCCGCCCATTGCCGCACGAGAAGGCATTGAAGGCTGGGTACAATTAAGCTTTAATGTATCTCAAACCGGTGAAGTAATAGATGCACAAGTAACAAACGCAGAACCAAAACGCATTTTCGACCGTGAAGCACTACGGGCAATAAAACGCTGGAAATACCGCCCAAAAGTGATTGATGGCGTAGCACAAATGCAAACGGGGCAAAGTGTACAACTTGATTTTAAGTTAGACCAAACCCAGTAGCGCGAATACATACAAATAAGGGTGCCTATGCTTACAAGCTTAAAATCATGGTTTATTAGTCAGCCAAGTGACGATCACTTAGCTGACTACGCAAAAAGTGGCGACACCCGCCACTTAACCAAGCTCGTCACCATGTTCGGTAACGACTTATATCATTATTTAGTGACGCAAAGTAATGAGCAACTCGCCTTTGATATCAGCCAACAAACGTGGTTAAAAGTGATGGAAAAACGCCATTATTATCAACCGCAAGACAACCCGAAAGCCTGGTTGTTCCGCCTTGCCCGTAATGCGTTAATCGATGAGTTTCGCAAACAACAGCGTTTTGTAGAATTAGCAGACGATACTGCAATTGCAGCACCTAATACTCAGCAAAGCTTTGATTACGAAGCCTTTAACCGCGCTTTAATGCAGCTGAGCTTTGTACAACGCGAAGCGCTCAGCTTACAGCAAGAAGGCTTTTCGCTTGAAGACATACAACAGATCACCCAAAGCAATCATGAAACCGTAAAAACGCGGCTACGTTATGCAAAACAAAACTTAAAAACATTATTAGGAGCCTACCATGAACAAGCATAACGAACAGTTTGAGCAACAACTTGAACAGCATTTTAGTGAACGTAAAAAACGCCACACACTGACGCCAGAACAACAGGCATTATTTACGCAAATGCCGAATCAAAAAGCTAATAAAAAGCCGACTCGATTTTTATTACCCCTGCAAATGACCGGCCTCGCCTGTGCTCTAGTAGTACTGGGCTTTACCATTTTTAACACCACAGATAACAACACAGAACAACAACACACACTTAACAACACCTTTGCCGTACAGCAAAGCAGTTACCACTTTATAGAAGTACACCAAGTAGATAATGCGGGCAGTTATTCAAGTGAAATAACCCGCCAAAAACAACAACTCGATGACAAACTCGCCGCCGACCTGCGCCTACACCAACAACGCTACATTGAATACGGGCAATTGGTAAAAGTGGATAACGACTGGTACATCGCCAGCTGCCACAGCGAAGTACTCATTCAAATAAAAGACTCGCTATTGAATAACTTAAAAACCAAACACGCTATAGAGAGCAATATAATGAAAGGCGACATGCTCGCCATGGCCCACAACAGCCAAGGCCAGATCATAGCGCTTAAACATGCGGGAGATGGGGTAAAGATGTGTAGGGGGTGATTTTTACCACAACAATAAGCAGTAAATATAAATTTAGAGTCTGAAGTCAAGATTTCCATTTCGCCCACGCTATATGTGCTTGCCGTAAACTACTTAGCTGCCACATAAACAGACTAAGTAAACGAATTTGTTCTTGATTTAGATTCGTCATCACATATAGCAAAGAATACAAGTCCCTATTGGAAGAGTTAAGGCTCATATGTGTTGGGTTTAACTAAAGAAATAGAACTGGGTGTCAACATTAGAGTATGTTATAACACTGTAAATACAGTTACAAATTCAAAGCTATAATGGAATTATATGATTGCTGGAATATTCATAAGAAACATTAAATGTTACAAAGGCATAAACTTCATACCACTCACTAATGACTTAAGTGAAAAAATGTCTGTAATGCTGGGTGGAAATGGCGCCGGAAAGTCAACTATATTAGAAGCAATAAACAACATATTAAACGCTATCGATGGAAAACAGTGGGAAATAACTGTTAACGAGAAAAAAGATAGAGCTTTGATTTGTCCAGTTTTTCTTATTGAAAAAGAAAAATTGTCTCACGATAAAAGATTAACAACAATATCAAATAAATTTTGGAATGACGATTTCAGCTCATTGTTTTCACATGGCTCATATGTAAAAGATTTTGTAGACTGGAGAAATAACTTAAAAAAAACGGTTACCCAAGATAAGCATTTACTTATAGCTATTGGAAAAAACAGTAAAAATGACGTACTTCTGACTTCAACTTTTCATCAAAAATTTGCAGACCTAAAAGTATTAGGGATGTCGCGCCAATATTTTCAAGATCTTTTTCATGAGGTTGTTAACCTTTATTCATACGTCTACATACCTATTGAGAATAAAATTACTGACGTTTTATCTCTTCAAGCCTCTGAGATGCAGGGGTTAATGGACAAAAGTGTTAGTGATGAGATTAAAGTTTTACTAGAAAAAAACCATATCGATGCAGGTCAAAATAACAAGAAAAGTTTAATGGATTTAATTAATACCAATTTATCCGACTATATTGATGATATAAATGAGAGATTGAGCGAAGGTTACAACTTTCGCCCTAAAGGCTCAAAGAAAAAGATTTGGTCTAGTGACATATTAAAGCTAGTTATTCAAGAGTACTTCAACATAAGACCTCTGTCTAAAGACGGGAAGTCATTATCTAGCTTGAGCTCTGGTCAACAACGATTAGCTCTAATTGATGTGGCCACAACCTTGCTGTCATCTGGAGTAGAAAAAAGTAAAGATATAATAGTTGCAATAGACGAACCTGAAAGTTCATTAGAGTCAGCTCAAAGATATAAACAATTTTCTAGACTAGTTGAATTATCAGAAATGTATGGTCACCAAATTATGCTAACCACTCACTGGTACGGACTTTTAGTTAAACCAACTCAAGGTAGCTTAATTCACATAGAAAATAAATTGGAGCTTCCTGACGTTCGAACCTATTCATTGCAGCGCTTATTTGATATGAGAAGACACTTCCCACAAAACATTGAGATGAAAAGCTATTTTGATTTCATGAGTTCTATGCTTTCTATCTTAAAAAACTCAGATGAAAAATGGCTGATATGCGAAGGAAGTGATGATGCAAGTTATCTGCAAGCATACTTGAAAAATCGAGTTAACAACCTAAATATCGTTCCATTTAATGGCTGTGGAAATATTAAGAAACTATTTGATTTATTATCAGTGCCCTTTAGTGACACACAAGAGCAAAATGAAATAAAAGGTAAAGTTTTGTGCCTAATAGACACTGACACGAAGAATTTAATAACTATCCAAGGATACAAACCTAGTAGATTTGGCAACAAACTAGCATTTAACCGTATTTTATTTGACCGTGATAATAATAAAACAAAGCTAAATAGTGTTGCAAATACAGATGGAACAAACACTGAAATCGAAGACGTCATAGAAGCAAAAGCTGCCGCAAAAAGCGTCCTAGATTTGGCTGTGAAATTAGAAAAGTCTGGAGATAATCAGCTTATACTTTTATTAGATCACTTTAAAATTGACAATAATGCTCAATATGCAAATTTAAGTAAATGCTCAGGAGTATTCAAACCTAAAAACTTAGAAGGTCATGAAGGAAAACCTCAACTTGTAGAGATAATTAATAAAGAAGAAAATAAAGCACAATTATCTGTTATATTTAAAAAATATATGGATCCTGATTTACCAACAGATTTTGGCTGGCTAAATGATATAGAGAATTTTTTCAAATAAATTATATTATTTCCCCCTCTGCGGGATCAGGTCTTGCATCTTACCAAGAACAAACTCAAATCTCACGTTTAACACCCTTCCCCCGCAGGGCAAACGGGTTTAAATCATACAGATTTAAACCCGACTTTTAATACTTTCATCATATAGTCATTGTCCCAACCAGCCTTTAAACGTTTATTCTTAACTCCAACTTTTACACTTCGTTCGTTTTTTAACAGGTTTAGTGCGATTTTATTCATTAACGCTAAATTCTCTCCTGCATAACCACTGCGAAGGCGGTTATAATCTTCGTTGAAACTGACATCTAACTGCCAATGAAGTTTGTTCTCTATATGCCAGTGACATCTAATTGCATTCGCTATAAATTTTGCAGCCTTATCTTTGTGGCTTATAATGTAGTAACGACATTCATTCGTCTCTTCTTTACCTGTTAACTGGCGAGTTGAATGAACAACGGCTATCGCATTAACTGATTTCCATTGCGGATGCCGCTTGATTAACCAACCTATATCACTGATTAACCATGTTTTTCGTTGTTCAATACGACCATGTTCACCGTCGACAGATTTAAATACACTATGTTCAATACCTGTAAAGTCATTTTTTAGATGTATATCTAGGAATAGCTTTATATCATCGTAAAACTCGCCTTGATTACCTTTTAGAGCAAAAACAAAATTTGCTTTTTCTTCGGTTATCAACTCGCCAATCGCATGTTGACAGCCCATTGCATCCGTTGTGATTGTCGCGCCTTCAATATCAAGTAATTTTATTAATGCGGGTATAGCGGTGATTTCATTCGATTTGTCAGACACCTTAACTTGGCCAAAACACAGGTTATTTTTAACTGACCACGCGCTTACCAAATGAATTGCTGGATTACCTTTTGCCCTGTCTAAAGTACCGCGCATCACTTTGCCATCAAGGGCCACAATGTCATCACTTAAATTGCCTAGTTGTGTAACACATAAAGTAAAGGCGTCGGCGAATTCAGTCGGTTTTATCCTATTTAAAACATCCTGAAAAGTGTCATGGCTGGGAATGCCATGTGGGAGGTCTAAAAATGTTTCAAACCAAGTCAGTTTGGATTTACCATATTCTTCAATGGCACTGAAATCATCGCAGCCACAGATTATGGCACAAATGGATATAGTAAGGATATTTGTTAAAGAATGACGTTTACATCTATCTATTCGAGGATCAGAAGCAGAGATAAATGACTGGCTAATAGTGGTTTCAATCATGGTAAATTAGACACAAAACCGACTATAAACCATGATCAAAATAGATCGTCAAATAATCGGCATAAAATCGCAAAATTGATTAAATAAACTCCAAATTGGTTAATTTAAAACCGTTTACCCTACCTTCCCCCGTCATCACGCCCTGAAAATAAGTAATTGATGAGTAATACCGCGCACGGCAGGATTTTGTTCCCGACAAATCCTAAGTACCTACATTTATGTAGGCAATGCGCGATAAGCCGTGACTCCGCCATGGGTGAAAAGTGTAGCTTTGAACGAGAGGCCACGGATGGCCGAACTGGGGGCGTACATGGATGTGAAAGTCGGCGAATACACGGCGTTTACGTTCACATCAATTACGCATTGAAGGATTAAGCGTGATGCTCGGGGCGCCGAGGGGTTCCAAGGGGCGACCGGCGGCAGCCGCCCCTTGGTTGCTGCCAGCAATCTGGCAAAAAACATTGAATAAGGTTTCTTTAAACAGTTAGCGAGTTTGAAAGCGACAAGTTAGCAAGCAATGACCAAAAGTTACACGCGCCAGCAAGCTCAGCGCCTACGGTGGTTAACCCTTACATTGGAGTTAAACCCTTCGTGGCTGAAGCCATCTCCTACAACCAATATTTAAGCTCTGTGCAGCGAAGCGCCTCAGTGCTCTCGGTGGTGAACTTATCACTGGTGTTAAACCCTTCGTGGCTAAAGCCATCTCCTACATCCACTATTTAACCTCTGTGTAGCGAAGCGCCTCTGTGCTCTCGGTGGTGATATTCACTTTCTCGCCCTAAAGGGCGACCTACAATTTAAACGCCCCCATTGGTTTTATCGTTGCACTTTAGCCAACCAAACCTCGCGCGCCAGCAAGCTTAGCGCCTACGGTGGTTAACTTATCACTGCTGTTAAACCCTTCGTGGCTAAAGCCATCTCCTACAACCAATATTTAAGCTCTGTGTAGCGAAGCGCCTCTGTGCTTTCGGTGGTGAAATTCACTTTTCACCCTAAAGGGCGACCTAAAATTTAAACGCCCCCATTGGTTTTATCGTTGCACTTTAGTTTCACTTTAGCCAACCAAACCACGCGCGCCAGCAAGCTTAGCGCCTACGGTGGTGAACTTATCACTGCTGTTAAACCCTTCGTGGCTAAAGCCATCTCCTACTTCCAATATTTAACTTCTGTGTAGCGAAGCCCCTCTGTGCTCTCGGTGGTGATATTCACTTTTTCGCCCTAAAGGACGACCTACAATATAAAGTGGCTAGGTTCTAGGAAGTGACTAGGTACTAGGATTGTGCCGTAGCTCGTCGCCCGCCGCACGAAGCCATCATTTTTTATTCGTAGCTTAAGCTATCTCCTACGACGAAACTTGAAACAGCAATAACTCGACTTTTATCCCGCTTTTTCTACTAATAGTCGCACTTTAGTAAATGTTAATAACAATTAAACTATTAACACGCTACTCTATTTACATCGTGTTTAAAAAATTGGAGTCATCATGAAGACGTCTTTTTACACCAGTTTAGCTATTGCTATGGTCAGTTTATCTACCTTGCAGGCGTGTGTGCAGCAAGCGGAACAAGAAATCTCTGTCGCTAAAAGCGCTGATAAGTATCAGCTTGAATTAGTTGCTCAAGGGGTAAATATTCCTTGGGGAATGGCGTGGCTTAACGAGCAAGATTTATTAGTAACAGACCGCGCTGGTGAGCTTAGGCTAATTCGTAATGGCAAACTGCTAGAACAAAAAATTGCAGGGCTGCCTAACATGCATGCGGAAGGTCAAGGCGGCTTATTAGATATCGAGCTTGATCCTAACTTTAAAGACAATGGCTGGATCTACTTTTCTTACTCAGGTTATGAAGGCGATGAAGAAGGCTACAATACATCCATTATGCGTGCGCGCTTAAAAGATATGGCACTAGTCGACTCGCAGCTGCTGTTCGACGGCACGCCAAACACCACAACCAGCAAACATTACGGCTCGCGTATTGAATTTGATAAAGACGGTTACTTGTACTTTTCGATTGGTGATCGCGGCGCGCGTGATGTTCACCCACAAAGCTTAGAGTATGATGCAGGAAAAATTCACCGCATTAATGCTGATGGCACAATCCCTAAGTCAAACCCGTTTGTTAATCAGCCAAACGCACGAAAGAGTATATACTCTTATGGCCACAGAAACCCACAAGGCATGGCTATGCATCCAGAAACGGGGGCAATTTGGAGTCATGAACATGGCCCTCGCGGCGGTGATGAAATCAATATTATTAAAGCAGGCGCTAACTACGGTTGGCCAGAAGTAACTCACGGCATTAATTACATTGGTACCAAAATTACTGATGAAACAAGCCGCGAAGGTATGCAACAACCCGATTGGGTGTGGGTGCCCTCTATCGCGCCTTCTGGGATGGAGTTTGTTACAAGTAGCAAATACCCGCAGTGGCAAGGTCATGTGCTTGTTGGCGCTATGAAGTTTGCACACTTAGTATTGGTTGAACTTGATGGTAATAAAGTAACGGGTCACAGCAAGCTATTTGAAGGTGCTGGCCGCGTGCGCAGTATTGCAACCCACCCTAATGGCGATTTATATCTGGGTATTGATGGTATGGGAATTTACCGCATCGTGCCTGATGGTAAAATCTAACGCGTAATACAAGCAATGTGATGAAGCCCTCTAAATTGAGGGCTTTTTGCATTTTTAGGTGGTTTGGGTGTATTACTGCGGCCCTGTACCGCCATCAACTTGACTGCCTAAGCTATTGGCATTGTCTAAACTGTATGGGTATAACTGAATATCGTTAAAGATGTTAGCCCCATTGTCGCGATATTGATCGGTTGCTGACACACCAGTATACACATTTCCTGACGCGCTAAAGTAGCCTGAGCCTTGGTTCCAATGTGGTTTTGCACTGTTTTCAAAGTAATTGTTTTCTACTAATACTTCAGCGCCATTACCTGCACTAATTGCAAAATAAGTAATGTTTTTCCAATAGTTATTAAACATATGAACGCGTGAATTGTAGCCGTCTACTTTAGGGTTGCGCCCTGCCGCTGTATCCCAAAAGTTATGATGTGCCGTTATTTGGGAGTTTTTAAATAAATGCGTATACCAATGCTGGTTAGCACACACTTGCGTATTATAACCATAAAAGCGGTTCCAGCTTAAAGTGACATTTTGGCTATTGCCAATATCAATATAACCGTCACTAATTTTATTAAACGCCATATGATCAATCCAGATGTGGCTACTGTCATCAACAGAAATAGCATCACCGGCTTCAACTAATGCAGGGTTAATATCTTCAAGTAAAATATTACGTATGATGATATTACGATCATTACTGATCACTAAGCTTGTGCCGATGATTTTTGAGTTTTTCCCTAATCCTTCAAGGGTTTTATTTGAGCGAACACGAAGACGAGAGTCATTACGTGTAACGTTAACCGTGTTGTTGGAGCTGCTACCTAATTCACTACAACTTTGGTTACCAACCGGTAAGCGATACCAGGTTTTACCGTAATCGCCCCATGTGCCACAATCGAGTGGACATGCTGCAACAGTTCGGTTTGCCGTATGGCAGTTAATCGTTGTATTGTTAGGAACTTGAATAACCGCAGTTGATATTGAGTTTAATGCGGCTGTTAACGCACTGCAGCTAGTTACAATAGTAGGAGATACATTACCGCCGCCGGTTGTAGTTGCAAGGCCATCATTACCTGGTTGTGCTGCAAAACCAATTAAACCAGCTGTTGTTTGACCGCCACCACTACTGCTACCACAACTACCTGAAACAGGGTTGATATACCAGCGCTGTGAACTGCCACCCGCATCATCATTTTGATACACATTGGCACCGTTTTGCGAACCCGCCACAGTTAATGACTTTTGCGTAAGTTTATTAACAATATTAAAGCCACCCGATGAAGACACCTTCAGCTGCCAGCGCTGATTATCACCTTGCCAATCGTCATACACCACAATATTAGCGCCATTAGACTGTGACGAATTGAGTACATCAAGTACTTGGTTATTATGTTGCGAACGAATAGTCCAGTAACCATCACTGCCTTTAGTGAAAGCAAACTTCTGGTTTGCACCACCCCAATATTGATAGCTAATTACATCCGGTGCGCCACTAGTATCAGACGTATTTACATCTAATGCCAAGCTAGAGCCACGGTTAATTACAGAGTAAATCCCACCTGAGGTGGGCATAGTTGTACAATTTTCTGCCAATGTAGCAAAGCTACAAGTAGATAACAGAAGTAAAAACAAAGTCTTTTGCCGTTGTATCAGTGTTGTCATAACGCTCATTCTTTTGCTCCAATTTATGCCATTCCTTGAATGGTGTTTTGTAAAATGCGAATCCTGCACTTAAGTACAAACGGTTAATAATTATCGTTTGCGCACTTATATTAGGATCATTTATATTACAAATAAAGTTAATTGTTAAATAAAAGTAAATTAACGTCATTGTCGATGTGAGCTTTTTAAAGCTTAAGAGCTAAATTAGTATTGAAATTCGCTAATTTAGGGTGTAAATATAATATATCAGCGACTTATACCGTTTTATTATTGTGTAATAGTATGATAAGTCTTTAGCGAGGTACGACTACACTAAAAACAAATCAAAAAGTCGTTTTTTTACAATTCTTTTTATTTATCCGTCAATAAACTAGCTAGTAGTTATTTATCGATTTGGAACTATTATGAAAAGAGCGAATTACTTTAATATCGAACCCGAGTTAATGACCTACTTGATTGATCAAGAAGTACTGATCAAACAGAAAGTCGAGGCTACCTTTGGAGTGACAATTTGGGAGCTGCTAAAACTAAGAGCATCACAGTTAAACCAATGTGCATATTGTTTAGCCATGCATAGCAAACAAGCACTGGAGTATGGCGAGAGCATTAACCGCATTATTGCCCTCAATGCGTGGCAAGACACGCCACTTTATAACGATAAAGAACGTGCTGCATTAGCGCTTTGCGAGAAGTTGACTTTGTCACAGAACATTGATGATGACTTTTACCAAACACTTTCAGCATTATTTGATCAATCAAGTTTAGTTACCCTCACCGTAGCAATTAATGCTATAAATAGCTGGAATCGTATGGTGAAAATGTTTAAACCGACAGTCGAGTTTAATGAACGATAAACTATTTACAGCCCAACGGGCGATATCGCTGATTATGTACAAGCAGTTTGGTTTGCAAGCGCCCAATCTTCAGGGGAGAGTTGGCTCCCCTGCGATGGCGCAAAAGGCGTTATATTTTTGCTATCTGGGCGTCTTAATTTAGCTGGAAAACCATTAAATTCCCCTATTTCATGCAAACCATATCAACACAGTCAGCAAAAATAACGTTTACTGCTGACTCCGTTTTTTGTGGGATCCGGTTTAAACCCGCTGGACTTGCCCATTTACAAAAGGTAAATCATTCGCTTGTGGCGCCTGCAACCTTAACAGGTTTAGCACAGGCGCTTGACCAATATGCTAACTTAGATTCGTTTATTGATTTGTTGTCGGCGCACCTCAATGCACCAAAAATACACCATTAGGCTATTGAGCACACACAAAAACTGATCCATAAAATAATCAATCTTACCCCACTAAGTACTGCTTACGAGCACCCCCCTAAAGGTAAGCGGCAATTAGAGCGCTACGTTAAAAACACCTGTGGCATCACTGCCAAACACCTAGCACGTATTTACAGAGTCAGGCAAGCCAGACAACTTATAAAAGCAAACCCACAGCTAAGCTTGGCACAACTCGCCCTTGAGTGCGGGTTTTCCGATCAATCTCACCTAAACAATGAGTTCAACGCTATTTTACAAATACCCCCTGCCAAATATAAAAAGTTAATTCAGCAATAAAAAAGCCTGCAAATTTGCAGGCTTTTCGCTGACTAGCTAACTTTACTCTCGCAAGCTCGCTAACTCTTTACAACACAATAATGCTCGTAACTAGGTAAGCTACAAACGTTAAGCCACCCGCGAATAATGCATACGGCATTTGTGTTTTAACGTGAGTAAGCAAGTCACAGCCTGAGGCAATTGCCGACACCGCACTGGTATCTGATATTGGCGAGCAATGGTCGCCAAATACGCCGCCACCTAAAATTGCCGCAATCACTAATGACGGCGGTAAACCAAGCGCTTGAATTAATGGCACACCAATCGGGATAAGTATTGCAAATGTACCCCATGAGGTGCCTGTTGTGAAAGAGATCACCGCACCGGTTACAAACAACACTGGTACGACTAAGTAAATAGGTAAGTAATCACCCACTAAACCCGCAACAAAAGTGCCAGTACCTAAATCTTTTAAACTGGCGCCGAGAGTCAATGATAGTAATACAATCGCGACTAAGGGTAATAACTCACCCATGCCTTTAAAGCCAATATCAACCAGTTTATGGTGAGTAAATTGACGAGAGCTTACCATTAATAAGTAGGCGACAACGCAAGCTAAAATAGTTGCATACAATACCGACTTAGAGCCACTGCCGCTGGCAATATCACCATTACCTGACCAATACATAAAGCCGACCATGCTACCAATTAATGTAATTAGTGGTACTAACATGTAACGTGCTTTAGTCCCTTTGACTTCTTCTTGCAGCTCAGTTTTTTGATATTCCACTTGCTCTTCAGCCTTTTTAAGCGGGCCGTGTACTTTATCAAACGAGATTGTGTAAAACACAATGAGTAAGGTGATGATGGCGTAAAAGTTATAGCCTATGCTGCCCCATAACACCGAGACTGCCGATTCTGACAGTTCATAATTACCAAGCAAGCCAAGTATGTATGCCCCCCAACCATTAAGTAAAATCAAAATACACACAGGAGCACTGGTACTATCAATAATGTATGCTAAGCGAGCACGGCTCATTTTAAATTTATCGAATAAACCCCGCGATAAAATACCCGCAGTCAGTACACTTAAGTTAGATTCTATAAATACCGCAATGCCTGAAAACATGGTTAAATAACCCACTTGGCGTTTACTCTTTGCCACACCTTTGTTCATCAACACATTTACTGTTGCAGCCACACCGCCCGATTCGCGTATGTAAGCAAGTAATGCACCGATTAAGATACTAAAAATTAGGATACGACTATTACCTGGCGAACTTGCTACGCTCACCACGCGCTCTATGGTATTTATAAATGTATTAAAAAGTGTATTACCGTTACCTTGCAAGGCCAGCAAAAACTCTGAAGAAGCAACAGCGACAAGTAGCGCCATAATGACTTCTTTGCGCCAAAATACGATCAAAATCGCAATTAGTGGCGGTAAAATTGAATACCAAGACATACTGTAACCTTTTTTGTGGTGAGTCTATGACTCACTCTAATTATTATCAGGCCTTTGTTATAAAGGCTGGAACAAACTCATTAGCTTAATCTGTTCGTCAATAAACACAACTTAAATCGATTAGCGATAAGCTGAACACTGCCATTTAGATCAATGCTTATTTAATATTGCTTCATAAATTAGCGAAACAATTGAGCCATATTTACCGGTTTCAAACTTTCTCCCCATAAATTCATAATCTGTTTCATTCCCTTCAATCGGGGTATGGCGAGCATTGGTAAGCAAAATTATCGCCAAGTCATAAGCGGGATCAATCACAGTAACCGTGCCCGTCCAGCCAGTGTGACCATACGCTTGTGGGCTCGCGTACGGGCCAAAATGCCATTGTAAAGCACCGTTACCGGCACGACGCCAACCTAAACCATAACTTTCATCGCTGGCTTGCGGGGCAATGAATTGCTCTAATACTTGCGGGGTAAATATTTGCTTATCACCATAGCCACCGCGATTCAGCAATAACTGCGCAAGCACAGCTAAGTCTTGACCTGTACTAAAAAGTCCTGCGTGACCTGCGACCCCACCTAAGGAATAAAATGCTTTTTCGTCATGTACTTGTCCTTGTAAAACGTCGGTACGAACATTATCAAAGCTGATCCGTCCGTCACGAGTGTTTCCCATTAACTCAGTGGCAGCTATTTGGTTTTTTATAAAGCCCTTTTGCAATGGATTATAAACGGTGTGGGTTAAACCAAGCGGTTGATAAATTTGCCCTTCAACATAATTATCCAGCGACTGCCCGGAAAGTCGCTCCACTAATACACCGAGTAACATGTAATCAATATCTGAATATAAATGTTTAACGCTACGACCCGCAACAAATGGCACGCCTGTCAGTAATAAGTTTTTAGTACGTAAGCTATTTTGTGAAAAGAATCGCTCACCAAACTTATTATCTTTACGATGAAAATCAACTACCGCTGGATAACCTGCACTGTGGGTCAGTAAATCTTTGACTAACCGCTGCTCACGGCCCGCCCCACGAAACTCAGGTAAGTAATAAAATAGCGGTTTTTCTACATCAACTTTACCTTCACTGGCTAATTTCATTAACGCTAAATTTGTGGCAAACATTTTTGAATTAGAGGCAATATCAAATAATGTATCGCTTTTCATCTGCTGTGGCTGCTCTAATAATGAGCCATCAGCAAGGTATTTTTTAGCATCTCCATAGTGGCTTAATTTAATTAACTTACCATCTTTGATCACTGCCAGTACGGCACCGGGAAACCCTGCCGCGACTTCTTCGTTGATCAATTTATCCACATTATTAAACTGCACGGACTTTACGGGCTTAGTTACTAAAGTTGGATAAGGAAAACGTAATGTTAAACTTGCCCCTTCAGGCTGCACATTTTCAACCTTGAACGTATTTGTGCCGTTGTGGGTCCGTTTAGATAAGCTGTATTTGTAACTCTTATTTGCCATAAGTGGCTGAGCAATATTTATTTTTTCACCATTGATAAAAATATCCGCGCTCGTTACGGTGTTATTTTCAATGATAATTTCGCCTCGGCCTTTATAAGCTTTAAATGTACCACGGTCATTAACAAGTGCCCGAGAACTTGGATTAGGATTTGGTACCTGCAACACAACCTGCGCATTTGCTAAAGGCTTAATAATCGGTTCTGGGGCAAGTTGCTGTTGTTGATATTGCAACATTAACTTAGCTGCTTTTTTCGGAAAGTACTTCTGCATCAAAGCAAACAATACCGCAGCGCTGCGCGCATCTGCATTACCGCTTACATGCCAAGGTAAAAAGTGCATTTGAAAGGCACTTAATGTATCAAGGGTTTGTGGATCAAGTTGATTAGTCACGTGTACATCATAACCATAACCACGTAACGCTTTTTGCATTAAACTAATGGATGGTTTAACTAAATTAAATTGCTGCCAATATTTATCAACCGTGTCACTGTCATACCATGCACCAATACCAGCTTGGTACAATTGATACCATGGAAAGCGCGGACCTGGATCGTTTTTTCGTGTAGGCGCTATATCGGAGTGCCCTACAACTTGAGTTGGGCCAATATCAGGGTTACGGGCTAAAATACCTTTACTGAGCTCAATCAATAACGCTATTTGTTTAGCGTCAAAATCGGGGAAAATACACAATTTTGAGGCGTCATTTTCCATTTGCTCATCAGGTTTAACTTCGGGATAGTGACAGCTTGGTACGTTAACAATTTCGATACCAATTGATTGATCATTTAAATCTTCACGGCCTTGCCAAAAGCTTGTCCCGGCATGCCACGCCCTATCATGTTCATCAACTAGTTGAATTACTTTTAATTCATCCTCAGGGTAGCTAGGATCATTTAACTCTGGTAATAAATAATGAGCACTTAAACCACCTTCATCGACTAAAGCACGCATCGATTTTTCAAAATCAATAGCGGTGTAATGCATGACTAAAAACTTAACACGATGACTGTAATTGGCAGATTGTGTAAACTCGTAAGGTGTTGAAGCGCAACTAGTCAAAAGTGCGGCAGTTGTAACTAAACAAAGTTTTTTAAACCAAGATAAAAACGTCATAGCCTTCTCATTGCTGATCAAAGTAAATAAGCGCAATCCCAAAACCACGATTAGCGGTATGTGCTTTTAGTAAACAATACATTAAATAAACCCAGTTCTCATATTGTTATTATAGTTTGGACAACTCAATTTGAGTTGTATAAACCAAACCCTATCACAGTAAAATGATTTGTAAATAATTTATTTCAACAAGTAAATTAAACAAAGATATTTTATCTCACCATAAAAACAGTGCCCAAGCGACTAGCAAATAAATCTGTTAGTTCGCGCTATTGGTGTTGTAAAATTAGATAATTAAAACTATATTATTCCAATTATTCTTAAACAATATTCCAAAACTTAATTGCGGCTATTGGGAATAATTTATTTTTTGTACGCACAGGAACAAGAGTAAAAACTAAGATGGTTACATTTGAACCTAGAATAAGTACAAATTTATTTCGATTAATGCTATAAATACGCCAAATATAAAAATAAGCGGGTAGTATGTCTACATTTGTAAAAATTAAAGCCTTACGTCAGTCCCTATCGAGCAGCGAAGCTAAGCTAGCCGACTTCACATTGAACTCAGCTAATGCTATTCGTAATCTTTCGTCTGTAGAGCTGGCTAAAGTTGTCGGCGTGAGCCAGTCTAGCGTTGTAAAATTTTCGCAAAAACTGGGCTACAAAGGCTTTCCAGCATTTAAGCTGGCTGTCATTGATGCACTCAATGATGAAACATCAGAACCAAAACTGCATGGTAAAATCACCTTAAGTGATTCACTAGAGCAAATAGCAGAAAAGCTACTCAGTAGTAAACTTGCTGTGCTTACTGAAACAAAAAACCTCAATGAAGCGCTAGCCATTGAACAGGCTGTTAGCTTGTTAAAATCAGCTAAGCGAATTTTAATTTGTGGTTTAGGGGGCTCTGCCCTGGTGGCTAAAGACTTCTCTTATAAGCTGCAAAAGTTAGGTATGCCAGCAATAGCTGAACCTGATGGTCATGCGCAGCTCGCCTATGTATCAACCTTTGCAAAAGGCGACTTAGTTATTGCGATCAGTGAATCGGGTGTTACCAGAGAAATTGCTGAAGTGGTAAAGCAGGCTAAGAAGAACGACAGTTACGTGATCTCTGTCACTAAATTTGGTAGTAATCCTGTTGCTGATCAAGCCAATGTTAGGCTTTACTCTGTGGCAGAAGAAGAGTCAGTCCGTTTATCATCGATACTTGCCCGTACTGCGCAAGACTTTGTTATTGATATTCTATTTATCGCTTTAACGCAATCGAGTCGTCAAGGTCGTAAATTACTAGAGCATTCAAATGACGTTGTTGGTGAATTTAGAAATCACTAACCAACGACATCCTAAAGAATTAAGGCCACTATTGTGGCCTTTCTTATTATAAAAACCACTTTAACAACAGCCGTGCAATAATAACCTATCTCTCGTTTGCTAATTTATAAATTATTTCTTTATTCCATGCCAACCAAAATTTTTTAGTTCATAAACAATAATTATTATTGTAACTCCAACAGTATTGTTCCAACTCAATAAAAAATCCTCCTTCTTTAGAATGAAAAACACAAAAACATGTTATTTCAATACATTAAATATGAGTAACTGCGCTAAAAATCGCGAAAACACTCCCCCAGCCTTACGCTTATATTGACAAAAAATATAACGAAACCAGTTTTTATATATTTTATTTATAGATACAACAAAAATAAGGAAGAGTTTATTCTTGACCATTAATGACAACGCATGTTTAATGGAATAGCAACAATTGATCAAAGTTTATAACTCTGTTTGGGGAATCAACAAAGTTCAGAGCTATAAGTTAATTATAATAAGGACGGGGAAAACAATGAAAAAACATGTACCAACCTTCACTATAAGCTCGTTAGCGCAGGCCACACATCGCGCTCTGCGAGTGCCAAAAACTGCAATAACCACCGCTATAATAGCTGCCTCGCTAGCAAGTGCTCCTGCATTCGCGAATTTAAACGGTAGCATTAAAGGTAAGGTAAAAACCGAGCAAGCAAACCAACCACTAGCGGGTATTACCATTACTGCACGTAGTAACGTCATGCCAAAAGCGCGTACGGTGGTAACCCGTGAAGATGGCAGTTATGATCTCCCGCAACTAAAACCAGGCACTTATGAGCTGACCTTTGAAGACAGCAGCGGCGTTACACAAACAATAACTGTTGATGTACTGCTAGAGCAAACCTCAAGTGCTAATGTTGTTCTTGGCGGTAAAAAAGATAATGTTGAAGTAATTACAGTGACAGGCAGTAAACTATTTCGCCAAGGTAAATCAGCACTCACAAACTCATTAGGTGAAGAGGGAATTAATAATGTCCCTGTAGGTCAAGATTACCGAGACCTTTTAAAGCTTGTCCCTGGTATAGAACTTTCGGCAAATTCAACGTTGGGCCCATCCGCTGGTGGATCAGGTGTTGATAACTCATATGGCTTTGATGGTGTTAATGTGTCATTGCCGATGTATGGAAACTTAGCTTCAGAGCCATCAACACATGATGTTGCCTTTGTTACTATGGACAGAGGTGGTGCAAAAGCGGTTGGCTTTAATCGTTCTGGTGGCTTTTCAATTGACACAGTATCAAAATCTGGTACGGATGAGTTTCACGGTAATATAGAATACAAAATACAACCAAAAACCTTTGTTGCAACGCCAGTAGGTGAAGAGAGCTTTGAGCTTGATAAAAACTGGTTAACCGCAAGTTTAAGCGGTCCACTGATTGAAGATACATTATATTTTTATACCTCTTATTACCGTCCTGTAGAGACCAAAGCAAACAAAAACACAGCCTATGGCGAAGTAAAAGATTATGAGAGTATCCGCGACGAATACTTTGGTAAATTAACCTGGGCACCAACTGATGATATTTTGATAAATATCTCACAACGTACCTCAGATAAAGAAGTGAAAGGCGATTCGATTGGTGCTTACGAGATGGATACTGTATCTGTCGGCAGTAAAGCTGATCAGGATATCTTTACTTTAGATGGTTCATGGATCTTAGGATCAGCAACCACACTTTCGTTCCAATATAGTAAGTTTGAATTAGAAACAGGCTCACAACCTGATACACCATTGAGTGTAATCCCTTCTTTATCAAGCCAACTTGGTATTGATGACTTAACTCAAATGGGTTATTTCTCTGTCCCAAGCTTAAGAAGTTATGACCCAGATGAAGGATTTAGCGAAGCACAAATCGCCGCGTATAATGCTGGCGCAAATGCATTAATTAATACCTATGGCTATCTTGAAGACACAGTGATGAAAGGCAGTGGTGGTGTTGGTGCATACGCAACTTATGACAATCAAAATTTTTATCGTGATTCCTTTGAAGTTAGTTTAGAACATGAACTTAGCTGGGGCGATGCATACCACATACTTCATTTTGGCGCGAAATGGGAAGAAGGCGAAGAGCAACTAACCAGACTCTCTAACGGTTGGGGTTCAATTGCATACATTGGTGGCTTAGTTGATGCTGATGCAAACACTGATGGTTTTGACCCTGCAAATGCTATCTACCGTGCTCGAGTCCAACAAATGAGTTTAGCAACGGCTGATGGCGCGCCTGTTACGGGCATTAACTCTGAAACACGCAGCCTAAACTTTGAAATTAACGATACTATAGAATTGGGTGATTGGACTTATAACTTAGGATTATTGGTCAGCCAAGACACGTGGTATGGTCAAGGCTTAAAAGCTAAATCAGGTACTATTTCTGGCTATGAAGTTGCTCCTGGTCACAAGTACCAAATGTACCAAACCGACTGGAAAGATATGCTGCAACCTCGTTTAGGTGCAACATGGACTTATTCTGACGAAGATTCCGTATTTGCAAACTTTGCGATTTATAATCCTGAAGCGAGTTCATTATCTCGCGCAGCATCATGGGATCGAAACACTCGTGCCGAAATTGAGTTATTACTAGATGAAGCTGGTAATATTTTATCATCTTCACCTAGAAATGGTTCATCTGGTAAAGTATTCCAAGATGATATGAAACCACGTCGTATTAACGAATTTACTATCGGAACCACTAAGTATGTTGGTTCTGACTTAGTATTACGTGCCCATGTTCGTCACCGTAAAGGCATGCACTTTTGGGAGGATATGCCAAACAATGCGCGCCTAACTGATTACTCAGGTGTTGATGCCGAAGGTGTACCGCAACACATTGCAGATAAAGGCTTATATGTAGCTAACTTAGCTGATATTCGTGACGAAATTGGTGGTTCGTCTTATGTAATTGCAGAGGTTGATGGCGGCGAAACCAAATACTGGGAAGCGAGTATTGAAGCCGAATACTTGGGTGAGAATAGCTACGTAAACGCTTCATATGTATGGAGTCACTACTATGGCAACTTTGACCAAGATAACACCACAACAAGCAATGATGCGAATAACTTTATTGGTTCATCTTATTATGGTGATGGTCTCGGTCGTTACCCTTGGGATAATCGCTATGGCACACTCTCAGGTGATAAACCTCACCTGTTAAAAGTATACGGTTACTATACTCTTCCTTGGGAAGCTAACTTAGGGGCGTACTTCGTATTCCAATCAGGTAAAGCATGGGAAGCATGGGATGGAACAACATACGGCTACCCTACAAGCCATATTAGCCGCTATGCAGAGTCTGCTGGTAGTCGTCGCACTGCTAGCCATTGGCAACTTGACTTAAACTATACGCAAGACTTTAAGTTCTCTGGTGATATGGAACTACAATTTCGTGCTGATCTCTTCAACGTATTTAATCGTCAAACAGGTTATAACAAAAACCCGTATGTACTTGAAGAGAAATTTGGTGAATCGCGTAGCTACTACAATCCACGTAGCTTGCAGTTATCAGTTAACTTTAAGTTTTAATCTTATGGATTAAAGTAAGCGCTCAATGGGCGCTTATTTCCCCATCCATGGTAAGGCCACAATTGTGGCCTTTTTTAATGCCCTTTTTAATGACTAATAACTCAAATCATCCCAATACAAAACAAATACCTTATTTGCTTTTAACCCACCTTGTGGCAAAGTTAAAATGCAGGTCGCGGTTTATCCCAACATGTAGGCAAAGGTTTAACGTTATTGTCGCGAGGTAAACTCGCTGCTACAAATACCCCCACTAATTGTAGTGGTTCATTTATGGAGACTATTTTTACTGTTTTGAGATTGACGCTAAAACAAGACAACATTAATTGAAAACTAAAAACGCAGCCTAAGCTGCGTTTTAAAGTTTTATAAATAAAAATAGTCTTATTGATATAACAAATATGCTGCGCGTTGCTGTTTAAAGCGAGCTAGATCTTGTTGCCAGCTTTGTTTGATTTGCAGCTCTGTTTGGCCGGCTTCGATAGCTAAACGCAGCTTATCAGTGCCTGCAAGTTTATCCATAAAGCCAGCACGTTCAAAAAACGTTTGCTCGTTTTGCATTAAAGTTTTGTAGGCTGTAATAAATAAACTTAAATCTAGTCCTTTGATTGTACTGTCTCGTAAATCAAGACCTTGCACCTCTATCCCTTTAAATTTAGGGTTCATTGATGCTCCCTCAATAGCACGCGGAGTGAAACTAAACTCCCCTAACGCAATCGGTGAATAACCTATCACTTGAAATGGAAAGTCTGTACCACGGCCAATTGTAATTGGTGTTGCTTCAAAAAAGCATAATGATGGATACAATGCAATTGACTGATCATTTGGTAAATTAGGGCTTGGCTGAACAGGTAAACTATACGTCATATCGCGGCGATAATGCGCCACAGGCACAACCGTCAAGTTTAGTGACGAAGCTTTATTTATCCACCCTTCACCTTTGATCATTTTTGCCAGCTCGCCCACTGTCATACCATGTAATACAGGAATTTCATGCATGCCAACGAAAGACTGAAATTTTAAATCTAAAACTGGCCCATCAACATAAGCAATATTTGGGTTTGGCCTATCAAGTACAATAAAATCAATGTTATTCTCAGCAGCAGCTTCCATCATGTAATGCATTGAGCTGATATAAGTGTAAAAACGCACACCAACATCTTGAATATCAAAAATAATCACGTCTAATTCGCTTAATACAGCGGTATCTGGCTTTTTATTACTGCCATAAATAGACACCACATCAATACCGGTCTTTGCATCCACCGTACTTTTTACATGCGCGCCGGCATCGTGGTCGCCACGAAAACCATGTTCAGGGGCAAATATTTTAGTAACATTCACGCCTTTTTCACGCAGTAAGTCGACTATATGGGTGCCATTAACTTGTGAAGTTTGATTAACGACTAAGCCAACTCGTTTGCCCTCAAGTTGTGGTAGGTACTGCTGATATTGTAAAGCGCCAACACTTAAATTTACTTGCGGTGTATCAGTTAAGATTGCATCGTCAGTGCTGTTGTGGGCGCATGCGCTCAAAATTAGGCATTGTAATATAACCAATAATCTAATTAACATTTATAGTTCCACCGCTTTTCGTAAAAAACCATCCGCTTGGGTTAACATTTGCTCAGCTTGGGCGGCATCTTTGCCTGTTAAGATGATTAAAATAGCCAATTTAGCACTTTGTTTTGCTTGGGCAAGCGCATCGACTCCTTGCTGATGAGTGCAATCGGTTGCTTGCATTACGATGCGGATCGCACGAGCATGCAGCTTTTCATTGCTAGCATTCACATCAACCATCAAGTTTTTATAGACTTTACCGGTGCGGATCATACTGGCTGTGCTGAGCATATTTAATACTAACTTTTGTGCAGTACCCGATTTCATACGTGTTGAACCAGTTACCGCTTCAGCGCCAACTACCGGGCAAATGCCAATATCAGGTAGTTTCATTACCGCGGAGTTAGGATTACAGGTTACTCCAACGGTGGTACATCCTATTGATTTTGCATACTCAATGGCTGCTCGCACATAAGGTGTACGGCCACTAGCGGCAATCCCTACCACGACATCTTTAGCTTGTAGATTAACGGCTTTAAGATCTTCTACGCCTAATTTTAAGCTATCTTCGGCACCTTCAACTGCTTTTTTAAAAGCCGTTTCGCCACCAGCAATTATTCCCATTACTTGTTGATCGCTGACACTGTAAGTTGGCGCGCATTCCACAGCATCTAAAATACCTAAGCGACCACTGGTGCCGGCACCAATATAAATTAAACGACCGCCTTGCTTAAATGCCGTTACAATATGATCGACCGCTTTGGCTATCTCTGGGATCACTAACTTTACAGCAGCGGCAACTTTTTGATCTTCCAAATTTATTTTGGTTAAAATTTCGCGACTATCGAGTAAATCTATATCCAACGTATCTAAATTTTGTCCTTCTGACACAATCCCGTTCAGCTCTTCTAAAAGTGCACGCTGCTGATTAAAATTAGACTCAGGGCTCATTGTGTAATCCTTGTGTATTCAATTTGTTTAATGCGGTCGCTGGCTAAAATCACCGCACCGGCTAACGAATCCCCTTGCCGGGGAGATAAATTCAGTTGTGTATTTTCATTTAATAATGCAATAGTTACGTCCGCTAAACCGCCAATAATTATGACTGGTAACTGGCTCTGACCACGACATTTTTCAATCAATCTCTCGACTTGTCGAACATGCTCACTAAGCACCGTATCGGCTATTATACACTGTGTTTTTAAACTAAAGATTAAAGGGCTAAAACGCGCATAATCTAACGCTTTGGCCTTCATTAACCAACTTGATATTTGTTCTCGCTCACGGCCAACTTGTTCACTCAGCTGTTGCGTTAGCAGGCTTTTAGGTTGCTCAAAGCGGTCTATTTCATCTAACAAGCATTGCACAGCACTTAACCCTAGGCGCGCACCACCGCCAAAATCATCAACAGAAAAACCCCAGCCGCCAATTAATTTTGTTTCTCCATCAGCGGATAATCTTGCTGCTACAGCGCCCGTTCCTAACGCTAACATTGCAACTGGCTGACCTAGATTTGCACCATATAATGAAGTGATTGCATCGCTAACAATACTCAATTGCGCAAATTTAATATCGCAGTCTAGCTGTAAGCTTGCAGTTACTCGCTCAGCCAACACTTTAGACGAGCCGCCCGCAAGTCCCATTACCGCCAAAATTTGGCTATGCTTAGCGCCACTTTGTGCACATACGCTAGTGATCACTTGCTGTAAACTAGTAAGCGCCGTCTTAAAATCGTTATAAACTGAGGCTGCACCAGCCTGCGCAGTAAATTCTTCAGCGCTATGTAAATTCACTAATTTCGCCAGCGTTTTGGTGCCCCCGCCATCAATAGCCAGTATATAGTCAATGTTCATGCCTATTGGGCTCCTACAACTGACTGGCCGCGCTGGGCAAGTTGAGGTTTACCTAAACAACACACTAAAGTCGACAACGCAGTACCAATACATAACTGCCAAGTAAAGCCTAAATAGAAGCGATCTGCTGCTGGCAATAACCAATCAATGATGTATGGTTGCATGAATAAAGTGATCATAAAGCCGACAATTAACGCCGCCAATACTGAGCCTTCACTGCCACGTTTAGTAAATAGTGTTGTAAAATACACGCCCAGTAAACCACTGTACGAAAACACCATGACACTCAGCGCAAACTTAAGAAGCGGCATATCACTGTATTGCTGCCAGAAATAACAAACTATGGCCATTAATGCTAATGATAGGCTCACAACCGCCATGCCAATACGCCCGGCTTTAACAAAATGGTTATCGGCAACTTGCTTATTTTTAGCTGCTAAATAAGGTCGATATAAATCTTGTACAATGACCGACGACATCGAGCTTAAACCGGAGTTTAATGTTGAAATGGCCGCGGCAATGATACCGACGCTAACTAAACCTTTAACACCAGCAGGAGCCTCATTAAGTACGTAGTACATAAAAATAGTGATTTTTTCACCATTAAATTCTTGTACGACTTGCGCACCGTCACTGTTCATTAATGCTGGCTGCTGATAAACGATATAAAGTAATAAACCAATAAAGATAAATACCAACATCACGGGAATAACCATCACGATAGAAAGTAGTAATGCTTTACTGCCTTCTTTGTCACTCTTACACGTCAGTAGACGCTGTGTCATATCTTGATCAAGACCAAAGGCGGCAATGTTAAGTAATACAAAGCCGGTTAATACCGACGCCATATTGAACACCCCACTTGGGCCAAAATCTAAATCAAATTTGAAAATCGCCAGCTTTGAATCAGCACCGGGGGTTGGCTCATTTAAGGTTGCTAAAATAGTTGAAAAATCAGCGGGGATCAGTACCAACAAACACCAGATAACGGCAATCGCAGCACTGACATATACGACACTTTGCAGCACATCAGAATAAATTACACTGCGAATACCACCAAATACGGTATACAACAAACCCGCAAGTGCTAATAGCAAAGTCGCTATAATCACACTTTCTGCGGCTATATTACCGTATAAAATCATCGCTACTGCAATCGCGGCCATATATAGACGTGCGCCACTGGCGAACACTCGGCCAAATAAATACATTAAGCCGCTGCGGCGTTTAGCTTTTGGCCCTATGCGCTTTTCAAGCAGTTCATAAACGGTGTACACTTTTTGTTGATAAAACTTAGGGATCAGAAAAATAGAAACAATAAATGCAGCTATGAATGCGCCAATGTTCGTCGCTAAATACGATAAATCACCTTGATAACCCTGATCAGGTCCACCAATAAAAGTGGCAGCAGACTGTGAAGTAGCTAATACCGAAATAGCCACCATCCAGGTCGGCATACTATTACCGCCTAAAAAGAAGTCTTTACTTGAGTTGGCGCGCTTACGGTTAAACCACCAACCACTGAGTAATAAAATTGCTCCGTAGCTTGCGAATACGAGCCAATCAAGCAAGGTGTATTGTGCACTCATTTATTATCCCAATTTCAAACCAATTAATGGAATATATTATTCCATTAAATTAATAAAAAGAAAACAATTTTATTATTTACTTTGTAAAGCCACGCGATCGCGTGGCTGTACACGTATTATTTAATCGCTGGTAACTTCCAAAGCAATTGTTTTTGTTGATATTGTTCGCTAGGTAAGCTCACTAACAATGGTTTTTTCTGTTCATCTAACCAAGCTAACAAGGTATCCATATTCTGCTCAGTCATTGCAGTACAACCGGCAGTTGGTTTATTTTCTGCGCGCCATAAATGCATAAAGATACAACTGCCTGCACCATCAACATTTTGACTATTGTGCTTAACCACTAAGCCTTTTTTGTAAAGGTTATCTTGGCTGTAAATATCACGGCGCATCCACTCAGACGAGTCTTTGACAGCAGCCTCTCCTACCACTGACTTATTAACTAGCTGGTTATAAAATGGCGAACCTTTGACATCAACACAATAGTCGTCAGCAGTCATACCTTGGTAGGTCATATTGGTTTTTAATGAATCTAAATAACCAAACGCGGTGCCGAGTTCAAAAATACCAGCGGGAGCTTTACCATCGCCTTCTTGTTTTTGTTCGCCCGCTTGAGCTGGGTGTAAACCAATACCCCACGCAAGACCGGTGCGCCCAAGTACCACACTGTGACCTTGGCCTTGTTGTTGCCATTGTCCTGCAACACGCTCAAATCGATACAATTGTGCGGCAATGGCTTGCCAATCATCTGCAACCACCACCACTAACTGTTGGCTTTGCTGTGGGATAACTGCAGCACTTGCAGCTGCTGATGTACTTGCACTATTTGCACAGCCGCTGAGGGCTGCAGTGGTGATTAATGTTATTATTATTTTTTTCATAACGGCCAAATTCCATCGTTTATCGGTTGTAATGTGTCGATACTTTTAATCCCCAAGCCAGGACCATCACTTAACGTGATCGCTGGGCCATTAAATTCCACACCGCCTTGCACCGGATCATATTGTCCAAGCGCTGGACCGTCTAAGTCTATTTTACTGATCTGCTGGGCTTTTGCAGACGCTAAATGCGCAGCACCTGCAACGGCAATACTGCCTTCTAACATGCAACCGATCATACAATCAGCTTGATACTGTGCAGTAATATTGGCAATTTCAATAGCACGACTTAAGCCACCCGTTTTCATGACTTTGATATTGATAATATCAACAGCATTTTGCTCTAATAATTGAATTACTTGCTTGGGCGAAAAGGCACTTTCGTCAGCCATGATCGGCGTATTTACCCGCTCAGTAATATACTTTAAACCTTTAAAATCATCACTTTTCACTGGCTGTTCAACAAGTTCTAATTCAACATTGTGGCTTTCTAATTGCCGTAAAGCAAACACCGTTTGTTTAGCATTCCAGCCCTGATTTACATCCAAACGAATTTGCGTTTGCTGGCCAAAACCTTGATAAATCGCCTTCACTCGTTCGATATCTTGCTGTAAATCATTGCCAATTTTTACTTTTAAAATATCAAAACCTTGCGCTACAGCCACAGCACAATCACTGAGCATTTTATCAATATTATCAACGCTAATAGTGATATCAGTTCGTAATGTTTGACTACCACCGCCGAGCAATTTATACAGCGGCGCTTGATATAATTTACCCCACAAGTCATACACAGCCAGCTCGAGTGCGGCTTTAGCGCTGTAATTTGCCACCACACTTGATTGGATCACTTGGCAAATTTGATTGAGGTTTTCGATTTCCATACCAATTAGTTTTGGCGCTATAAATTGTTTAATAACGCTAAGGATACTTTGGTGAGTATCGCCGGTTATTACTGGCGTAGACGCCGCAGCACCATAGCCAATTTCGCCTTTATCGGTTTCAATTAACACCACTAAGTCTTCAATATAGCTCACTTCACGCAGCGCTGTTTTGAACGGCGTAACTAATGGCACTTTAAGTTTGGCAAAACGTATCGCCGTAATCTTCATTTTTAACTCCTAGCGAATACGCTTAATATTATAAGTACGGTCTAAATAGCTCTGAGTTTGCGATAAACGCAGTGGCAATAAAGGCGTTACCGATACCCCATTAAGTGAACTTGAATAAAAACTACCATCAGCCTTGTTATAACCCAACCCTTTAACATCATGGATCACATACGGTTGACCGTCTTGTTCACCTAAGTACATCATTACATGGCCTGGTATATAAATTAAATCGCCCACTTGCATGTTATTAACTACCGCTAATTTATCGCTTTCATTGCTGGTTTTATCAAAACGGTGATTAGTACCATACTCCCCCTTCCCCTGCTGACCTGAATTACGCGGCATTAATAGACCAAATGATTTATATATTTCGCCAACAAAACCAGTGCAGTCACGGCCATTATAGTCGTGTCCCCAACCGTAGCGTTCGCCTAAAAATTTAAACCCTTGTTTTATTAAATGCTGTTGGGTGTAAGGTAAATACCCTAAATGCACATCACTGCTGCGACTGATCAAGGCAGGCTTAATAACTAACTGACCTTGTTCCCCGCGGGTTGGCAGTTGCACAACATAATTAGCGTAGGTGTTTTGGCCATTTAATAAATGAGGGGTTTTTTCTGCAGGCATTAGAGGCAGACGAACGCCCATGTCCAATTGCACTTGCGATGTAGTGGCATCATTAGGCACGTAAGCAGTATTTACTTTTGCGCCAGTTATCAATAAAAAGTCATCGTTATTTTTAAATTCACGAAGTGTGCTTTTATTCGATATCGCAATATCAGCTTTGGGCGCCCATGCTAGATAGTTATAAGCGCGCACAAGTAACCATTTCTTATCGGCACTTTCATGCAAAATAGCCACTGTATCACCGGGGAACAATCCGCTTTCTTGAAAACGGTCTAAGTCATTATCTAAGCCACTATTTAATACTCGGTCCGACGTTGGAAAAGTACGCAGGACTGAGCGCTTTACCACCATGGCATAACTAACTTGATTATTATCTGCCACAGCGTCTAAATTCAAATTGGCTAGATATTTTGCAAAATGCTTATTACTTAATGCCACGCCATTAGGGTAAAAACGCGGGCTTTTTGGTACCGCACTAATACTGAGAATATATGCCTTTAACTGCTCACGAGTTAGCTGAGAGGCAAAATCGAGTGGATCGACAATATGTTCATTGTCAGCAATCAATTGTTTATTAAATGCCGCGATTTGCGCTGCACTCATCAGAGTTTTATCTGTCACTTGGCTTAACCAGTGCTGCGGGGTTAATTGAGATTGAGTGACCCCGATGACATCTGATTGCCACGTGTTAGCCGCCGCAATGACGGGTGCCATGGTAATAATACTTGCTAATGAAATACTCAGGGCGATAAATGTATGTCGCATTCGTGGGTTCCCTATTATCAATTTGCTTGGTAAGTCGTGCTGTGTGCTACTTATTATTGCTTTTGCGGTATCAGTAACTGTTTAAATGCATGCGTAAAATTAGCCTGCATTTTTAAGCCAACCACGGCTAAATTTTTTTCACTTGCACCTGGCACACTATTTTGTGCCGCTAAGGTAAATTCGCGTCCACCTTGAATAAACGGTAAGTAAACATGAGCCAACATGACAGTTTCTGTGGTTGAGCGTGTTTCGCTTGGACCCCAACCTATTTTTTGCCAAACTCGCCATTGCCCCTGCGTTAACTCGTCTAAAATTTGTTTTGCTGGGCGAGTATCGTCTGGTGCAAGCGCTTGCGCTAAAGAGTCAGTGATCATTTGACTGAGCCCTTGCATCATACCACCCACTTTAGCGGTTTTATCCGTATTGCCGGTGCCATTAAATAGTACATCAATGTCTTGTGCTTGTAGTAAAGGCTGCTGAGTTAAGGGCTCTCGAGTGTGGCTTGCTAAACGTTTTAACCACTCAGCTTGAGCCAAAGTTGTCATGGCTTTATTACCGGTTAAACCACAGCCATCACACCGGTAGTCTAAATAAGCAGGATCATCGGTATTAACAGTAAAATAAGCGATATTGCTAGCAATAACATCACTATCAGTACTTTGCCAACGAATCGTGCTAGGAGTAAAAATCTCTGTAGCATAAGCACCTTTAAACATAATGCGAGAATCATTAAGCTTTAGCCAATTATCTGCAAATAAATTACTTAAATAATCACGCCCAGCAACATTAATAAAGTAGCTCGCTATTGCATTAGAGTTTCCATCAGCGCTGCCAAAATGCTCGTAGCTATTAATACTAGTGATCAAATCAGCAACATTGCTATCACCTATTAGCGCATGTGCACCAAGCTCTGGGTTTATTTGCCGTACTTTTGCAATTGCACCGCTAAAAGCTTGAATTTTAGATGAACTCCATGGCTCATATAAATCATTCTGGGTACCATTTGCTAAATAACGATACGCTAGTTGGTTACCTTGCTGTTGGTAATCAATTACTAACAACTTACCCTGCGATGTCGGAATATCAAAATAGTGCCAATCTGCTGCCACGCGTTGCTGCCACCCTAACTGACTATAATTAACCTGCGCCGCCGTTTTATAGTGCGATTGCGCAACACGATTAGCAACTAAATGCGCCTGCATAGGAATATTTGTTAAATCAGCCGGTAAGACAGGCGCAGCCAACATCACCTGTTGATAGAACGTCTTATGTTGCTCTTGTAACGATACAACAGTCTCTTGCTGTGGCTGACTCTGACAGCCAAAAAGCCCAGTTACTAAGCTCACACTGAAAACATTCAGCCCCGCTTTTTTCAGTTTCATTACAATCAAAATTAAATTCCTTATGATTTTTATTTTTGGAATATTTTATTGAAAATAACATATTTTCCACAGCAAGCAAATATTTGCATCCGATTAACATCTTAAAACGTACTAGTATTAAATATAAACATTTCGATCTATTTATAAGGAAATGATAATGCGCACTTTTTTAATTCTATCTGGTAGCTTGTTTTGCTCTACCAATGTACTTGCAAACATTGAAGAAATTACCATATACGGACACCGCACGGGACTTATTGGTGAGGCTATTAGTGCATCAAGTGGCGTAATTGGCCAAGGTGAAATAGAAAACCGTCCAATGTTACGTAGCGCAGAAATGCTAGAACTGATCCCAGGTATGGCCGTCACACAGCACAGCGGCTCAGGTAAAGCTAATCAATATTTTATTCGCGGTTTTAATCTCGATCATGGTACTGACTTTGCCACCAGCATTGATGGTATGCCAATTAATATGCGCAGCCATGGGCATGGTCAAGGCTACACCGACCTTAACTTTATTATTCCTGAAACAATTTCGACTATAGATTATCAAAAAGGTGCGTATGGCGCCGCTCAAGGTGACTTTTCGACCGCTGGCAGTGCTGAATTTAATCTAGCTGATAATCCAAAACATCAACAACTTGACTTTACAATTGGCAAAGACAATTACCAACGCGTGATGGCATTAGGCTCGATTGGAATTGCTAACGGGAAAATTATTATTGCCGGTGAGTGGCAAGGTTATGATGGCCCTTGGCAAGATATCAATGAAGATGTAGATAAAAAAAATGCCCTAGTACGCTATGTAGGTAAAGCATGGGATGGCGATTTATCTGTCACGGCAATGGCTTATGACAACAGCTGGAATTCCGCAGATCAAATTCCACAACGGGCTGTAGACCAAGGTATTATCAGTGCACTAGGTTCACTCGATACGACCGTAGGCGGCAGCTCTAGTCGCTATAGTTTATCGGCAAACTGGCAAGGCCAGCACATTAAAGCCAATGCCTATGTGATCAACTACGACATGGACTTGTTTTCTAACTTCTCTTACTTTTTAAATGATCCTATTCATGGCGATCAGTTCCAACAAGTCGATAGCCGGACAATTAGTGGTGGCGCACTGAGTTATCAATTTGCTGATACTCTTGCAGATATGCTAATCCAGCATACAGTTGGTGTGGAATATCGCCGCGATGATATTGATCAAGTTGGTTTATACAATACCAAGCAGCGCCAACGCTTAAGTACTGTGCGTGAAGATGCTGTAGACGAAGCCAGCTACTCAGCCTATTGGCAATCACAAGTAAATTTAAGCCAAGCACTCGAAGCCACATTTGGTGTGCGTTATGATTACTTTGACGCAGATGTTGATAGCAATAACAGTATTAATTCAGGCAGTGCAGATGATGATTTGGTTAGCTTTAAAGCCAGCTTAAATTACCTGTTTAATGACAACCTAGCCGGTTATGCCAACTGGGGGCAGTCGTATCATTCAAATGATGCACGTGGAGCAACTATTAAACAAGATCCGGTGACACTTGAGTCTGCTGATAAGGTTGATTTACTGGTGCAAAGCAATGGCGCAGAGCTGGGTTTACGCTACTTTGATCAACAACGGTTTAATTTATCAGCAGCATTCTGGTGGCTAAGCTTAGATTCTGAATTATTATTTGTGGGTGATGCGGGTAACACTGAAGCCAGTGATGCATCAAAACGCTACGGTTTAGAGCTCAGTGCGTATTATTGGCTTAATGATGCCTTGAGTTTAGACGCCGAGGCCTCATTTACACATTCACGCTTAGATATCGATTCAAATGACGATCGAATTGAAGGTGCAGTGCCTGTGGTTGCCAGTACTGGCATTAATTGGCATATTACCCAGCAGTGGCAGTCTTCACTGCGCGTACGCCACATTGGCAAACGTATACTCAGTAGTGATGGCGATAAACGCTCAGAGCCGCTTACAGTCATTAATGGTTTAGTAAGTTATCAACAAACGCATTGGAAAGTGGGCCTTGAGCTATTAAATATATTTGATAGTACGGATCACGATATTGACTACTTTTACACGTCACGCTTAGCTGGTGAACCTATTGAAGGCGTTGAAGATAATCACTTCCACCCGATTGAGCCGCGTACCCTGCGCCTAAACTTCAGCCTGTTATTTTAGTTTGGTTATTGTTATTAATAATTGAGCTAAATACTTTGCTGATCCGGTTTATACTTTAAGGTATGAAGCGGATCAGCAAGGCTGCATTTTAAATTAACTCACTTAGCACTACTAAATAGCCATAGTGCACTTGTATATAAGCATTAAATAATCACCAGTTAGCCTTTAAAACTCTGCCATGGTCCTGTGATCGCTAATGTTTTTGTTGGTGAATACACATTAACAAATAAGGTGTTGCCATCAGCAGAAAAACAAGCTCCCGCCAACTCGGTTTGCGCTGTTAAGCGGGCAAAATTATATACATCACCACTAGGTGTTACGCCACGTAAATGGTTATCTACCACGTCGGTATACTGATCTTCACAAACGATCAAGTGCCCGTTAGGTGCAACAGTGAGATTATCACCAAAGTTAAATAACGACTTATCTGTGCTTTCTACAAATAGTTGAACGTGTCCTGGAGCTAGATGCTCTTTATCTGTTCCTTCAAATGCTGATGGTTGATACTTCATCACTTGACCAAGCTGCTTTTGACCACCATTAGTGCAACAAAAATAAAGTTCTTTTTCACCCCAATGTATCCCTTCACCACGAGCGAAAAGTGCAGCGCCTTGTTTGTGGCCGCGTATTCTTAAATCGTCTTTTGGACTTTCAGGTTGCGCCAAATCAACCCATTCAACGGCCATATTGTGTTGTAAAGGCATTACCCCTGTAACCCAATTACGAGTATCAAACTGTGGCTGTGCTTTAATCATCATAGCTTGAAGTTTACCTCCTTTACTCAACTTACCGTATTCATTAGGAATAAAACGATAAAATAAACTATCGCCTTTGTCTTCTGTCAGATAAACAATACCGGTTGTTGGATCAACAGCAGCTGCTTCGTGGTTAAACCGCCCCATTGCCTTGAGAGGCTCAGGGTTTACTAGTCCTTTAGCGTTGGCTGGTATCTCAAAAATATAACCGTGATCTTGATTAAAGCCATCCGCTTTAGTCAGAACAGTCTCTTCGCAAGTAAGCCAACTACCCCATGGGGTAATACCACCTGCACAATTGCGGATCGTGCCAGTGAGTGACAAATATTCTTGCTCTTTTTTACCGGTTTTTAAATTATAAATAATATGACTTGTGCCTCCTGGCAAAGCAACACCTTGCGCAGTAGTGTCATAAGCAAATGACGTTTTATGCGTTTGTAAGCTAACATCTGCTTTTGCTAAATCAGTTGGTTTTAATTCATGGTTTCTGACTAATGCAACCCGCTCATCATCAAGGGCAATACAGCCCATACCATCGGCTTTATCTGGCACTGTAAAGCCATCATCCATTTTATCACCCAGTTTTGATATAACTTGATAGCTAAACCCTGCTGGTAAATCGAGTAACTTGTTAGGATCAGTCACTAACGGACCATAGGCACTTAAATGCTCACTCACGTCAAGAAATGGTACTTTGCCAAAAGTACTACGAGAAAGCCCCATAAAAGCGAGTGTACCGGCACTAATAATAAATTGTCTTCTTGAGATCATCGTAAAACTCATAGTGTGATAAAATAACAGGCATATGATAAATGAAATTATCCTATAAAAACGGCCTCCATAAAAAGTTCATACAATTGTCATATCTCAAAGCAAACCTCATTGACAGTTGCTCTATTAAATTTCAGGCATAAAAAAACCGACTCTCGTCGGTTATCTTCTATTAACTTTAATAGTAATAGAAAGTGGTGGGCGCAGGACGTATCTTCAAAGAGTGAACCTCCGACCACTCGGTTGGTGGTTTCAACTTTAAAAAGCGCGTGATAAACCCGAGCCTACAGCAAATTTCAGGCATAAAAAAACCGACTCTCGTCGGTTATCTTCTATTAACTTTAATAGTAATAGAAAGTGGTGAGCGCAGGACGTATCTTCAAAGAGTGAACCTTCGACCGATCGGTTGGTGGTTTCAACTTTAAAAAGCGCGGGATAAACCCGAGCCTACAGCAAATTTCAGGCATAAAAAACCGACTCTCGTCGGTTACCTTCTATTAACTTTAATAGTAATAGAAAGTGGTGAGCGCAGGACGTATCTTCAAAGAGTGAACCTCTGACCGCTCGGTTGGTGGTTTCAACTTTAAAAAGTGCGGGATAAACCCGAGCCTACAGCAAATTTCAGGCATAAAAAAACCGACTCTCGTCGGTTACCTTTAAATAGAAAGTGGTGGGCGCAGGAGGATTCGAACCTCCGACCGCTCGGTTCGTAGCCGAGTACTCTATCCAGCTGAGCTATGCGCCCACATTCTATTTTGATTTTAAAGTCTTACTTTGACTGACGCATTAAGCTAATTAATAACAAAGCTTATTACGGATTTTAAAAATAAAAAAACCGACCATGTGTCGGGCTCTTTATAAATTAACACTAATAGAAAGTGGTGGGCGCAGGAGGATTCGAACCTCCGACCGCTCGGTTCGTAGCCGAGTACTCTATCCAGCTGAGCTATGCGCCCACATTCTATTTCGATTTTAATGTCTTCTCTGACATATTAGTATGCAATAACTAATATAACTCTCAGTAGTAAATAAAAAGTGGTGGGCGCAGGAGGATTCGAACCTCCGACCGCTCGGTTCGTAGCCGAGTACTCTATCCAGCTGAGCTATGCGCCCACTTTTGATTTACTTATTTATTCTCTAAGCAGAGTGTGTAAAGAATGGTGGGCGCAGGAGGATTCGAACCTCCGACCGCTCGGTTCGTAGCCGAGTACTCTATCCAGCTGAGCTATGCGCCCATTCTTTACTTTACAAGATAACCATTTATAAAATAAATGGCGGAGAAGGAGGGATTCGAACCCTCGATAGAGCTACAAACCCTATACTCCCTTAGCAGGGGAGCGCCTTCGGCCACTCGGCCACCTCTCCGTCTTGTGGGGCGTATAATAAAGATTTCAGAAAATATGTCAAACACTTTTCTTGTTTAAAGTAACTGTATGGTTAGAGAACGCCCATAACAGCCAAAAAAGAGTCAACTTTGTTTAATCGTTAATCAAATTAAGAAGTTTTAATATCAGCAGATACACCGAGAACAGGCACTAATTCGTCAGTTAATTGTTCGAGATATTGATCTTGGTAGCCTAATTGCTGAAATTCAGCAATACATGCTCGATAATAGGTTTCTCTTTGTAATTCAATACTGAGTACTTCAGAGGGTGAATCAGGTTTATTATCTTTCATATAAAATCCGTTTATATAAGCCCTTTAGATTGACGTGAGTTTAAAAAACCATGCTTTATGCTGTTTTTTCAGTCAATAGTTTAGCTAAACTTAGAAATAATGCTCGTTCATTTTGATGATTTTATATAATTAATTTTTATTTTTAAATAATTCAATACGTTAAAATTAAAATTTTATTATTACTAGGCTAGTATAATTTCCATTGATGGGACCCGCTACAGACACAAAAACGCCGCTATTAAAGCGGCGTTTATAATATCAACTTAATCTAACATAGCATTAGTCAGCTTGTGGGCGCATATGCGGGAACAAGATAACATCTTTAATTGTTGATGAGTCAGTAAATAGCATCACTAAACGGTCGATACCAATCCCCTCACCTGCCGTAGGCGGAAGGCCATACTCAAGTGCGCGAATGTAATCTTCGTCGTAGTGCATTGCTTCATCATCGCCGGCGTCTTTTTCTTCCACTTGGCGAGTAAAGCGCTCAGCTTGATCTTGTGCATCATTAAGCTCAGAGAAACCATTTGCAAGCTCACGGCCACCAACAAAGAATTCAAAACGGTCAGTAACAAATGGGTTTTCATCGTTACGACGAGCAAGTGGTGATACTTCCCACGGGTAACCGGTGATGAAAGTCGGTTGAATAAGCATGTGCTCTGCTGTTTCTTCAAAGATTTCACATAAGAACTTACCTGGGCCCCACACACAATTTTCAGGAATTTTAACGTGCACTTGCTTTGCGTACGCTTTTAATTCGTCAAAGTGATTTTCTGGATCATTGAATACTGCAGCATTAAACTCAGGATTATATTTTAAAATCGCATCCGCCATACTTAAACGGGTAAACGGTTGGCCAAAGTCATACTCTACTGAGTCAACCACTTCGCCGTTCTCGTTTTTAGTCGTATTAACAACGATTGGGCTACCCAATACGTTAGTCGCAACAGTACGCAACATGTCTTCGGTGATGTTCATCAGGTCAATGTAATCAGCGTAGGCTTGGTAGAATTCGATCATAGTGAATTCTGGGTTGTGACGCGTTGATAACCCTTCGTTACGGAAGTTACGGTTAATTTCAAATACACGGTCAAAACCACCTACTACTAAACGTTTTAAGTAAAGCTCTGGTGCAATACGTAAGTACATATCGATATCAAGGGCATTGTGATGAGTCACGAATGGACGCGCAGATGCACCACCAGGGATAACCTGTAGCATTGGCGTTTCAACTTCCATAAAGTCACGATCTGCTAAGAAGCGACGAATACCTTCAACTACTTGTGAACGAATACGGAACGTTTCACGGGTTGCTTCATTAGTGATCAAATCAACATAACGTTGGCGGTATTTAGTTTCTTGATCAGATAAGCCATGGAATTTTTCAGGAAGTGGACGTAGTGACTTAGTCAGTAATTGATACTCTGTCATTTCTACGTATAAATCGCCTTTACCTGATTTATTAAGCGCGCCTTTAACACCAATGATATCGCCAGTGTCTAATTGACCGTATTTTTCTTTCAGATCTTTTTGGACATCTTTTGATGCATACGCTTGCACACGACCTTTCATGTCTTGAATTACAAAGAATGGTCCGCGTTTAGCTAGGATACGACCCGCGATAGACACAACGTGGTTAAGCTCTACTAATTCTTCTTTACTCTTATCACCAAACTCGGCCTGTAAGTCTGCCGTGTAATGCTCACGACGGAATTGATTTGGATGACCGTTAGCAGGGCAATTGGCGCGAATAGCGTCTAATTTGCCACGACGCTCAGCGATTAACTTATTTTCGTCTTGGATTTGATCAGTCATTTTTTAGCTCTTTTTTAGCTTGGTGGTTATAGGCCAGATTTTAAGCTGGCTTCAATAAATTTATCTAAATTGCCGTCAAGTACCGATTGGGTATTACGGTTTTCAACGCCGGTACGTAAATCTTTAATGCGCGCATCATCAAGTACGTATGAACGTATTTGACTGCCCCAGCCGATGTCAGATTTGGCATCTTCTTGGGTTTGCTTTTCAGCATTTTGCTGCTGTAGCTCAAGCTCAAATAACTTCGCTTTTAACTGCTTCATCGCTTGTGCTTTATTTTTATGTTGAGAGCGTTCGTTCTGACACTGCACTACCGTATTTGTCGGTACGTGGGTAATACGTACCGCAGATTCTGTGGTATTTACGTGCTGACCACCCGCGCCTGATGCACGGTATACGTCGATACGTAAATCAGCCGGATTAATATCAATCTCAATATTATCGTCAACTTCTGGATAAACAAATGCAGAAGCAAACGAGGTATGACGACGGCCACTTGAATCAAATGGGCTTTTACGTACTAAACGATGAACCCCAGTTTCTGTACGTAACCAGCCATACGCGTATTCACCAACAAAGCGCACAGTTGCGCCTTTAATACCGGCAACATCACCATCAGTGGCCTCTACCAGTTCAACTTTAAAGCCTTTGGCTTCACCCCAGCGTAAATACATGCGTAATAACATGTTACACCAGTCTTGAGCTTCTGTACCGCCTGAGCCTGATTGTAAATCAAGGTAAGCATCATTTGCGTCATGTGCGCCAGAGAACATGCGACGAAATTCTAAACCTTCAAGCTGTTCGTTTAGGTCTGTCAGTTCGCTTTGTGCTTCATTGAAGGTCTCTTCATCTTCTGCTTCAACTGCAAGTTCAAGCAACCCTTCAACATCGTCAGTACCAGTTACTAGATTATCGATAGTTTCAACAACCGCTTCTAATGCTGACTTTTCACGACCTAGTGCTTGTGCTCGCTCGGGCTCATTCCATACGGCTGAATCTTCAAGTTCGGCGTTAACTTCTTCTAAACGTTCTTGTTTAAGAGCGTAGTCAAAGGTACCCCCGAAGCAGTTCAGTACGTTCGCGAATTTCCTTGATTTGATTAATCACAGGATTCACTTCAAACATGTACATTACTCCAAAATGGCTGGTTTACGCGGCTAATCGCCAGGTAAAATTATGCTAATAATTATTTAAATTTCGCTTTAAATAATAAAACGCCCGATTTTAACAAAAAACCGTGCGTTTTATTAGTACTTTATGCATCGATAATAGATATTTTTTAAGCTACTTTTTGCAGCTCACGGACAATTAACTGTAATGAAAATTTACCTCTAAACTCATTGATATCGAGCTGATAGGCCAATTTCACCAAGCGCGCTTCAGTATCAGGCCACTCGCGCACATCAATACCGAAGGCAATAGCATCAACCAAACGCCCTGAACGGTGTTTTAATACCAGCTTTAAGTGCTTTTCACCAACAATGCGCTGCTGTACGAGTTCAAAAGTGTGTTCAAACACGGGTTCTGGAAATTGCTGCCCCCATGGCCCTGCTTGTTTGAGTACATTTGCAAACTCCATGCTAAAGCAGTCATCAGCAAGCTCGCCATCGGTTAAGATAATACAGCGTTTATGCTCTTCACTTAGCTGCCCACTTACCGCCTGCTCAAACTCACGTTTAAACTCACTAAAGTGCTGCTCATTAATACTCAGACCGGCCGCCATAGCATGACCACCAAATTTACTGATCAAATGTGGATGCAAGGTATTTAAGCGCTCAAGCAAGTCACGCATGTGCAAGCCTTCAATCGAGCGGCAAGAGCCCTTTATTTCACCGTTGTCGCCACCAGCAAAAATTACTGTTGGGCGGTGGTATTTCTCTTTTAAACGTCCCGCTAAAATACCGATCACACCTTGATGCCAGTCTTCTTGATATAAACAGATAGCATCAGGTGTTTGTTCATCGCTAAAAGCGAGCTTATCTAGCACGGCTTGTGCTTCAAGTTGCATGCCCTGCTCTATCTCTCGACGCTCATGGTTTAAACTATCCAGCTCAGCGGCTATGCGTCGCGCTTGATTGATATCAGTGGCCAGTAAGCAAGCTATGCCTAAACTCATATCATCTAAACGCCCTGCGGCATTTAAGCGTGGTGCAAGCGAAAAACCAAAATCACTGGCGCTTAAACGCGCTGCGTTACGATTAGCGACCTCAATCAGCGCTGTAATACCTGGGCGTGTTTTGCCGCTACGAATTCGCGCTAAACCTTGGTGAACTAAGGTGCGATTATTGGCATCCAGTGCCACCACATCAGCAACCGTACCTAGCGCTACAATATCAAGCAGATCGGCTAAGTTAGGCGGTGGTTGCTGCGCAAAATGACCAACATCACGCAATGCACTTCTAAGCGCAATCAATAAATAAAATGCAACCCCGACTCCTGCGATTGATTTTGATGGAAACTCACAATCATGGCGATTAGGGTTAACGATAGCGTCAGCATTGGGTAGTTGTTCGCCTTGCAAGTGATGATCGGTAACCAGCACTTTAATGCCCGCGGCTTTTACAATTGCGATGCCAGCAATACAGGAAATACCATTATCAACAGTGATCACTAGATCTGGTGCCATAGTGACTATTTGCTCGGCCAACGCGGGACTTAAACCATAGCCTAAGCTGAATCTGTCTGGCACTAAATAGTCTAAATGAGCAAAACCAAACATCGCTAAGCCTTGCATTAAGGTAGCGGTGCTGGTTGCGCCATCGGCATCAAAATCACCCACGATCAGCACTTTACTTTGCGCTCGCAGAGCATGTTGAAGTAAAGCGGTGGCTTTATCTATGTCTTTAAATAATTTGAAGTCATGTAAAGTGGCTGCGCTATTATTTAGCTCATCGGCATGATTAACTTGGCGGCTGGCATAAATTTGTTTAATAACAGGGTGCAAATGGCTTGGCAGGTGTGAATCATCATGATGATCACGAGCAACAATTAATTTTTTCATGCAGGCGCGGTACTTTTAGATTAAGGAATAAAGACAAAAAAAGGCCTTAACGGCCTTTTTATAAAAAGCATAATACTATGACGATTTATTAGCGTCTAACGCAGCAGCTAATGCGGCCGCAGGCTGATAACCTGGGATCATCGTACCATCTTCTAAAATAATTGCTGGTGTACCGCTAATGCCAAAACTTTGGCCAAGCTGATAATGTTCTGCAACTGGGGCATGACAACCGGCCATTACTTTTGTATCAGCGCCCGATTTTGCTGCTGTCATTGCTTCTTGTTGATCTTTAGCACACCAAACATTCATTAGATCTGCATAGCCTGAGCCTTGTAAACCACCACGTGGAAACGCTAAATACTTAACGGTAATACCCGCTTCAAGTAAATCATCAAGCTCGCGGTGTAACTTACGGCAATAACCACAGCTAATATCAGTAAACACAGTTATGCTATGTTTCTCATTTTTAGCTTTGTAAACAATCATTGAGTCTTCGTATTGCGCTAGGCCTTCTTTACGAACGCCATTAAGCGCTTGCTCGGTTAGATTGTTACGGTTATTTAAATCAATCAAGGTGCCTTGCATTAAGTATTGACCATCTGCGCTTGCATACAGCACGCCTTTATCAGTGATCAACTCTTTTAAACCGGCCACTGGGCTTGGGCTAATTTGCTTAACAGTAACACCTAGCTCTGCAAACTTAGTCACGATTGGATCGTTGGCATCAGGAATGGCTGCAACGCCATTGGCAAACGCACTTATACTGGTGCCTAATATCGCACCGGCTAATACTAACTTTTTCATAATGTTCTCTTATATCCTGATAATTCTTAACTACTCAGACCGCCGAAGTACGAAAAAATTCTCACTAAGCGCGCGGATGATGTTGTTGATGTACCAATTTTAACCGTTCATTAGCTACATGGGTATAAATTTGTGTGGTTGATAAATCACTATGCCCTAACATCATCTGTACAACCCTTAGGTCAGCACCATGATTTAGTAAGTGTGTTGCGAACGCATGGCGCAACGTATGGGGCGATAAAGGCGATTCAACTGCTGCCAAAATAGCATAGTGTTTAATACGATGCCAAAAAGTTTGTCGAGTCATACCGACTCCACGCTTTGACGGAAACACAAAATCAGTGGCATGTTTGATCATTTGCGCGCGCCCCACTTTTAAAAATTGCTCGAGCCAATACATAGCCTCTTCGCCAAGCGGCACCAAACGCTCTTTATTACCTTTACCTTTAACAAACACCACTGCTTGGCGCAAATTAATTTGTTCAATACGCAACCCAACTAACTCGCTAACCCGTAAACCCGTTGCATATAATAGCTCTAACATAGCTTTGTCGCGCAAGCCCATCGGCTCTTCAACATTAGGCGCCGCCAAAAGTGCTTCTACTTCATTTTCTGACAACGTTTTCGGCAATGATAGGCCCGCTTTAGGCTGAGCAATATTTACCATTGGCGAATCAGTAATGTGTTTTTCACGCACAAAGTATTGGTAAAAGCGCTTTAACGCGCTAATACTGCGCGCCGTACTGCGAGGCTTTAAACCTAAATCAACACGATGCGCTAAATAGCTTTCAATATCTTGGCCACTCACGGTGAGCAAATCTTGACCTTTTAAAAAGTGGCAAAATTTATCCAAGTCGCTGCGATACGCAGATAAAGTGTTATCGCTTACGTGTTGTTCTAAATAGAGGTTATCTAAAAAAGATTCAAGATAATCGCTATTACCGAGTAGTTCGTCGTGATCTGTAATGGCTGAGTCTAATGACTCATGATCAGGTAACGTGGTCACAGTTATTCTCATAGTTATCAAGGTATCAATTAATAATACCTTACGGTAAACTTCAGCCTATCATATCAGGCAAATACACAGTGATAAATACGATGCAAATTGGTTTATTTTATGGTTCTACCACATGCTATACAGAAATAGCAGCAGAAAAAATTCGCGATATTATCGGTCAAGACATTGTCAGCCTGCATAACATCAAAGATGAACCATTAAAAAATGCAGAAAATTACGACTTTATCATCTTTGGTATCTCCACATGGGATTTTGGCGAGTTACAAGAAGATTGGGAGTCGATTTGGGACGACATTAAAGATGTTGATCTCAATGGCAAAACCATCGCTTTATTTGGCATGGGCGATCAACAAGGTTATGGTCAATGGTTTCAAGATGCACTTGGTATGTTACATGATGAAATAAGTAGCCAACAATATACTTTATTAGGATTGTGGCCGAACGACAGCACGTATGAGTTTGAAGCCTCTAAGGCACTCACCGAAGATGGCAAACACTTCGTTGGTTTAGCCCTTGATGAAGACAGCCAATACGAACACAGTGATGAGCGTATCGCTAACTGGGTTGAACAGATCATGACTGAATACAGCGAGACATTATAAATCTCGCTTCGCTGATAATTAACGGCAGAGCAATGGCGAAGTATACACTGATTAATGGCGATGTTATCGAGTTCAGCAATAACATCGTAAACTCACTAGCTTGTAAAGGCGATCAAAGCCAAGACCGTCATGGTCATATATTCTTTATTCCTGATGAAGCAGTGGCATTTATTGACTCAGGTAAACTCGCTTTAGATTTATTTAACTTATCAAAACTCGCTTTAGCAAAATACGATGATAGTAATCCTCAGCTTCCGGTACTTATCAAACACCAAACACCGCTTAGCCAAATTACCGGATTATCTATAAAAAAGTTGTTTAAAATTGCCCCTTTCAGCAGTGCCAATATAGAAAAAGTAAAGGCGGCCAGCGTGTTTAAACAGTTACTAGCTAACTCTTCTATTGAATATATTCAGCTCGATGAAGTCTACTCAGTCTGTTAATCTGCATGCAAAAGCGACCAAAAGGTCGCTTTACTAATAAATAGTTTATTGATTCACAATCATAAGCCAAATACCACTTTTTCACTTTTCAGCATACGCGCGCTTAAAAAACTAAAGGCTACACATAATACCAGTGTGATCACTGTTGATAGCAGTAACTGCGGGATAGGAATGGGATTACCTTTAATAAATTCCATTAATGCAAACTGCTGTGCTGCTATCGGCAACCACTGCACCTTATCTGTCGCAATATCATAAGTAGTTATCATGCTTAACGCCATTGGGATAAATAACACCATAGTGACGTAAGATTGTGCTTCTTTAAATGACTTAGCCATAAAAGACACAAACACTTGTAAGCTTGCCGACATCAACGCGATAGGTAGGCATATTGCGATACTAAATAACATAAACGCAGGGGTAATAGTGATGCTAAAGCCCATTTTCTGCCACGGCACCATTGCATACGAAAACTTAGAGACAACTAAAATTACCACTAAACCTAACATCGAAAACGTGGTGATAGCGCCTATTTTAGCAAGCACAATATGTAAACTATGTAATGGATGACTCAACAATAACGATAAAGAATTACGCTCTCGCTCACCCGCACTGGTATCAATTGCCAAATTCATCGCCGCGTAAAATAAAGCTAAAATAAGTGTTAATACGACAATACCCAAAATCATGCCACCTTTTGAATCAGATGTAGCTTGATCATGTACTTCAATCACGATTGCACGCATCAAACTCGGATCCACACCACGAGAGACTAATCTCAGGCTCGCTATTTCAGAGCTGTACAATGCTATTGCTTTTTCAACTTGGTTGATATGTTTACGCAACTTATCATCAGATTTATCTGCAATTAGCGTTACCGTAGCTGGGCGCCCTTCGCTCATTTTTTGTTGATAGTCATCACTGATTGATAAAGTAATATCTTTACGCTCATTAGCATCAGTACTGGCAAAAATATCACGACTATTAAGGTGAGCAATAAGTCCTGGTGCACTATCGCTATTTTCAATATTAATTTTTAGTGCTTCAGGCGATGCTAATTGCTGTAGCAAAACACTCATTAATAAGCACACACCAATTGGTGCACCTATCGCATAATACAGCCCCGCCATTATCGAGCGTTTATCACGGCTGGCATCCATCACTTCTTTTTTAAATAACACTGTTAATAAATTAATCATGCTGCAATCCCCTCATCACTACCAATTAAGGCGACAAATGCTTCTTCTAATGTCTCTTTACCTGCATGTTCACACAGCTCAGCCACTGAACCTTGTGCAATCACTTGACCATTGGCCATGATCACCACGTGATCACATAACGCTGCAACTTCTTGCATAACATGCGATGAAAATAACACGCAGTGCCCTTGCGCCTTTAATAACAGCAACAGCTCTCTTAATATGCGGGTACTCATTACATCAAGCCCACGGGTTGGTTCATCTAAAATAATGTTTGATGGGTTATGAACCACGGCTTGTGCTAAGGCGGTTTTCATCCGTTGGCCTTGCGAAAAGCCTTGGCAACGGCGATCGGCAATATCATTCATAGCTAATTTATTTATCACATCTATTGTCGCTTGTTTTGCATCACTGGCATTGAGACCACTGAGCTGGGCAAAAAAAGTAATGTATTCCCTTGGTGTTAATCGCTCATACAAGCCGCACGGATCAGGAAACAATCCTAGTTTTTGCTTTGCTACCATCGGCTCTTTGGCAACATCAATGCCGTCAATTTCAGCATTTCCGCTATCAGCCTTTAACAATCCAAATACGGTGCGTAAACAAGTGGTTTTACCTGCGCCATTTGGCCCTAGGAGGCCAGTTATCTTGCCGTCCTGTGCAGTAAAACTTAAACCATTTAGCGCATTAACATCGCCAATCTTCTTATTTAGGTTGGTTACTTTAATCATCACTTACTCCTTGTTAGCTGCATCAGCTGGGTGGCTATTGGCAACGGCTACGCCGTTAATATTCATAAAAAACGGTTTGTCATTTGCATCATTAATACAGGTTTTGTCAATGTCTTGCATACTTTGCTGGTCGATAAACTTGGCAATGATTTTCGGCGCACAGGTTTGTGAGCCAACGCCATGGGTGGCAGTCGGTGCAACTAAGTGGGTGGCATTTTTCATCTCAACCATCGCAAGCTCGGCCCAACTTGCAGGTGTAGCAGGATCGCGTCCACCAGAAAGAAGTAACGTTGGCGTACTGGTTTTTAGCGGCTGATAAAATGTTTCGTCAACGGCTTTTACATTCAGAATTGGGCACGCTATATCCAACCCCGCAATCATTGCTTTGCCCATATAAGTTTTACTGTACTGAGCGCGGGTTTGCGTTGTTAAGCGTGGCCAATCTTCACCACAAACGATGGCGTTATGCATACCCATTGCTAAAGATTGTGTTAAATCAACATTCGCCATCATGCCAGCCAATGGTGAATAGTCACCGCTTAGTGCTTTTTCAATAACCATTGGTACAATCGCACGTTGTGCATGGCCGTAAAGCGCAAATCGTATCGCACTGTAAAGCTTCATTTTAGTGATTGTAAAATCAATAAGGTCATTGGTGCGTGGGTGTCTAACCTGTGTTTGTACAGGCTGTTGTTCAAGCCTCGTAAGCAATGAATTAAAGTTATTTGCTAAGTTAGGGTATTGGGCTGCGCATAAAGCATCAGTTTCGCAGCGCTTGAATAATGCAGCCAGTGAACCATCAACCGCTCCGCCTATGGCAGCCAGACTTTGCTGCATTGGCACAACGCCATCTAAGGTACTCGTTAAAACAGCATTAGGAAATTGGCGCATGTATTCTTGCGCTATACGTGTGCCGTATGACACCCCATATAAATGAAAGCCTTTATAACCCAGAGCAACACGCACAGCTTCAAAATCCTTTGCCGCAACAGGCGTGGTAAAATTGCTCAAATCAATATTGAGCTTTGCTTTACATTTTTGCGTATCTTCTGCTCCCATGGCTTGAAGATCGGCAATCACATCATTAAAAGCAAACTGGGTTTTTAGGTCATCACTTTCACATTGCAATTGATGTGAATAACCCGTGCCACGCTGGTCAACCAAGACTATGTCACGAGTTTCGCGAGCAAAACGTAAGTTATGGTCAAATATTCTCGCTAAATCTATAGCCCCTTGTCCCGGGCCACCGGCAAAACCAAGTACCGCTTCATCAGGATGGCTGGGCTTGATTGCAGGTATAACTGCAAAGTGGATATCAATCTCCCCTTCGCTTGGATCATCTGACAATGGTTGAGCAATACTGCCACACATCAATCGATCAGACAGCCCTTCCATATAGCATGGCGTCAGTTTTGGTTGGTTATTTTGATTATTTTCTGCGTATGACGCAGTTGATGCAACCATTAAAATTGGCATCATCACTTTAATTATCAGTCTATTAAAACAATTTGATATGCTTTTCATCACTTTTCCCTTGTTTGCATTTTACACTTAATGTGATAACTTATTACTTAGTGTATCGGTGTATTAATGTATTAATACAGTAGAGAAAGAGTAATGCTAGAATTTATTAATGTCAACCCCAATAGTGGCGATCCCATTTATAAGCAATTACATGAACAAATTGTGCGTTTAATTGTAGGTGAGCAAATAGCTGCAGGTGAAGAGCTTCCGTCCGTGAGAAAAATAGCGGATCACTTTGCTGTTAATCCTATGACAGTTTCCAGAGCGATTGGTCAATTAGTGGATCAAGGTTGGTTAGAACGACGCCGTGGCCAAGCAACCCGTGTCGCACAAAAAACAGCACAACAAACCGATCAACAAGAGAGCTTACTTTTTAAAGCTATCGATCAACTTATTCAGCAAGCCAAACAACTCGATGTGCCACAACCGACTTTAACCGAACTAATAAAAAAACGGTGGGAATTATAACAATGACACAACCACTTCTTAGCTATAAAAATGTCTCTAAACATTACAACCAACGTCTGATATTAAACAACATCAACCTTAATGTTGAGCCTGGCATGGTGATTGGTTTATTAGGTAAAAATGGTGCAGGTAAAACAACCTTATTACGTAGCGCGCTGGGTTTAGTAAAGCCTGATGAGGGTGAAGTACAAGCATTAGGTGAATTAAGTCATCAATTAAGTGCCAGCAGTAAACAAAAAATTGGTTATGTCGCCCAGCAAACGTTTGGTTATGAAGGTTTTAAAATTGCTGACGCTTTGGCATTACATCGCAGTTTTTACCCAAATTGGGATATGCAATTAGAAGCAAAATGGCTCGCGCGCTTTGAATTGAATAGCAAGGATGCGATTAATGATCTCTCAATCGGCCAGCGTCAAACTTTGGCCCTTATTATGGCCATGGCCTACAGACCCCAGCTACTTATTTTAGACGAGCCGGTGGCGAGCTTAGACCCAATTGCTCGGCGTGAATTTATGAGTGATCTTTTCGATTTAGCAATAGATTCGGGCTCCGGAATTTTATTTTCATCACATATCACCTCTGACATAGAACGCGTCGCCAGCCACATTGCACTTATAAAACAAGGCGAGTTACTGTTACTCGACGAATTAGATGTCATTCGCGACACCGTTAGAAAAGTCAGCTTTAAAGATCCAACTATCGATCTCAGCGCATACACGATACTTAACAGGCAGCAAAATTGTGCCATCATTTATGGCTATACCGGTGAAGTTATTGTTGGTGCTTTAGCAATTAATACACTGTCACTTGAACAGCTGTTTGTGGAGTTACATGGATGATGCAAGCCAGTAAATGTCCATGGTATCAAGGTGCTGTCAGTTTTTGGTTAAAAGACGTCGGCTGTGCCAGTTATTTCATCGCTGCAATTATAACGACATTACTATGCCTTATAGCTACAGGTATTGAAGATCTGATCGGACTAATGATCATGTTTTCAATTATTTGTATGTACAGCGCGATAGCTTGGCAAAGTATTCGCTTGCAAGCCACTGAATGGCAGAGTTTAGTTGTTGGTTACCGTAAACATGTGATGTTTCAAGGTAAAGTATTCATTATATTGAGTAACTTAATTTCTATCTTGAGTATCATAATTGCGGGCAATATCAATCTATTAGCAACGCTCACGATGGCCAATCTTGTTGGCATTATTATCTGGTTTTTAAATCGCTCATTCAGCCATTTATTTACCTCTGTTTGCTATTTCAGCTTCTTTATAGCTACCTTAGTGTGTGTGCTTATTGAGCAACTGCCAGTTTGGCTAATACCCGTTAACGTCGTTGCTTTTATTGCTATCGTGTTATTTCATAAAAGCTTTACATCTGCGTACAAATGGCGCCCCGATTCATTACTAAATTATCGTAATGGTCTGCAATCTGGTTGGTCGCCAGTTCCCAGTGGTTTTTTATCAAATTACGGCAGCTCTATTAATAAAGGGTTATTCCCTCTTAGCTACTTTGTTGGCTCTGGACTCTCTCAATACCTTATTTTAACTACACTTTTATGTTTTTTCGGTGTAGTGGCGAATCTATTTTATAATATCACTGAGCAGGCCATTTTTGTTTTAACGCTGAATCTATTCGCGATTGTTACATTAAGTTTATGGAGCAAAGTACAAAAGCAAAACTCATGGGAGCTGTTATTTACCCTACCAATTTACAACACTAGCTACAGCGCAAAAGTCGCACTTAGTTACAGTGTTTTAAAATTAGCAGCACTCGTAGCTTTACTGTGTTTTAGCACAGCAGCTGCGCTTACTCTTGCTAAACAAGAGTTGTTACTAGTTAATGCTTTAAGTTACTCGTTAGCCTGTGCTGCTGGTTTACTACTTAGCTTTTCAATCGGTAATATTTGCAAAAACATAAACTTACTAAGTGGAATTTTATGCTTAACGTTTGGATTAAATATGGGACTGGCAAACTACATGTTTGATCATGCTGATAGCATAGTTATGCTTGCTTTAATAAGCACCTATACGGTCTTCATGGCTGGCTTAAACCGCTTTACTGTTAGATTTATATAGCCAATAACTCGCGTTTAAATGAGTGAGGAAAGATAAAAAACGGCCATATCATATGGCCGCTTTGGTGCTTAAACAAACTTTTAAAACTTAAAGTGAGAATGTACGGCCTATCGACAATACAATACGCTCATCTGCAGTATCAATATCTAGGCTGGTGTTCTCGCCCGCTACCTCAATATCAAAACCCGCTAAACTTGTTTGATAAGCAAGACGATAGTGGTTATACGATTTACCATCGGTATCCCATGCAAACTTATCGCCATCGAGTGAATTTGAAATATCAAAGCTGGCACGCAGTGCGTGATTAGGTGCAAGTTCAATAGTGTGTGCAACCATAGAAATCACATGACCTGCGCCGGTACCAAAATAATCCCAGCTATACCAAAAGTTAAGCTCTGTTTGCCCTAACTCACTTGCGTAACCAAATTTAGTGTAAGCTTCAAAGTAGTTACCATCGCTTGAGTTGCTTTGCCCATGGTAACTGTAATACGCAAGGCCGTAATCAATACTGAGCGCTTCATTTAACTGCGCATAGCGACCGAAGTAAGCATCCCATTCAATATTTGTGTCGTCACCAAAGTCAACGTTTGACGCCCACGTGCCAGCATACATGCCTGACTCGCCAAATGAATAATCAAGGCTACCTTGTAACGCTGGGTCGTTTTGCGTTTGGCTCACACCATTAAAGGTATAATCTGATGCACCGGTTACGGTTGCTGACCAATCAGCCAATACTGAGGTTGAAAAAAGTGCAAACGGTAATGCGACTGCTAATAATGTTTTTTGTGTTGTCATGTTAATTCCTTCGCTACTGTATAAGCTAATATCTAGCTAGCTGATTCAATTTTTGTGTAGTCAATTTTGTTGTCTTTCGGCGAACTATCAATGTTACTCACAGTTTTAACTTTGCTATAGGCAATATAGGCTGCACACGCAAAGAACAAACCAATCACTAACACCCCGACCCACTGGATTTGTAGAAAGTTCTGCTTAAATAATAGGGTTAATAATGAAAGAGCGACAACATTTAGCGCAATATATTTAAATTTACCTAAACGTTTAACCGTCATACCCATATTGTCGGTGTATAAACGGATCAGTGAATCAAGCGAGTTGATCACAAACACTACGCCAACAAATACCATTGCAATATTTTTGATCCCTTGCGTAGCAATACCTGCTTCGTGATACTGATAAAGCACGCCAAACCAAATTGCGATTGGGATTGAAGGGAAAATTAACATTGCCCCCAATACTTGATAGGTTTTTAATCCACCGACAAAACGCGATGTGAATTGACCAATCATAATACTCCACGCAAACCACCAAAATAAATAAAACTCATGGTAATCATTGAGTGGCAGTACAAACTGATTAATATTGCCAAAGTAACTACCAATTAACGTTAAATTATTTGTAAAATCTGACACTTGGCCATTTTCGCCCATAAATGCGCCAAACCACATAAAACCAATTAGCGCTATAAATAACCAGGTAGTTGAAATACTTAGAAAACGTACATATTTAATATCGGTGCTTGAATACACCGCAAAGCAAATAGCTGCGAATACAATTAAGTAAAATGACGGAATAATCGACTCACCATCACCAAGACTAGGTAAATACCAAGGTAGGTTAGAGAGCAATAAGAAAGCGGTGAAGGCACAAGTACCAATAATAACTACGTTATTGATTAATTTAACCCAAGGAATTTCGAAAAATTTCACTTTAGGTTCTATTACACAGAAATAAAAGCACGTAAGGAAATAGAATCCCCAGATCAGAAAGCCCCAATAACCAAACTCGATAGCTAGTGGATTGGCAAACGCGTACTCTGGGCTTGCTTTTATGTCTGCATAACCTGCAAACTCAGTGAGTGGAAACATGATCAAGCCAACATCTAAGCCTGATGTAAATAAGATGGCGATAAAGGTAAATGTTCTTACCGGTGTGACGCCAACACACTTTACATTGCCCCATTTTACTAAAATTGCAACAATTGCTAGTAGGGTGAAAATAATGCCTGCGCTAAGCCATAAGGTCATAATTCCCTCCCCAAAATAAATGAAAATACATCATTACGTCTCCGTGTTTTTAGCCTCGCATTAACGCACCACAAACAACTTATGATGCGCGCCACTGCAAGCCCCACAGCACAAAGTATGCTGCAGGTGACTTTATTAAATCTCCGAACTACGCTGCACAGTTTGCCATTGTGAATCGATGGCAACCTTTGCTTGCGATTTACTAAGTGGTGGCTTACCTAAAATTAAGTCAGCCGCTTTTTCTGCCACCATAATGGTTGGCGCATTTAAATTTCCGTTAGGAACCGTTGGGAAGATTGATGAATCCACCACATGCAGTCCCTCAATGCCATGTACTTGAGTGTTTGAGTTTACTACTGCCAGTTCATCTTCACCCATTTTGCATGAACATGAAGGATGGTAAGCACTCTCAACTGCCTGACGTACAAAAGCATCTATTTGTTCATCAGTTTGAATCTCTTTACCTGGTTGGATTTCGCCATCGCGGTAATCATCAAACGCACTTTGCTCAATGATTTCACGCGTTAAACGCACACAGGCTCTAAACCCTTCAATATCATCTTGATGCTGTAAATAGTTAAATTGGATCTTAGGTGCAACCGTTGGATCAGCCGATTTAATCGTTACTGCACCGCGGCTTTTAGGCTTGTTATGCCCTACATGGACTTGAAAACCATGGCCATCAAAAGCACTTTTACCGTCATAACGAATTGCCGCAGGTAAAAAGTGATATTGAATATCAGGCCACTCAACCCCCGGTTTTGAGCGAATAAATGCACAAGATTCAAAATGATTAGTCGCCCCAAGGCCACTGCGGTTTAATAACCAACGCGCGCCAATAAGGCCCTTTGAAATAAGGCCAAGCTTGCCGTTTAAGGTAATTGGCTGCTTACACTTATACTGGAAATAAAACTCCAAGTGATCTTGCAGGTTTTGCCCAACTCCGGGTAAATGGTGCTTAACCTCGATACCAACTGCTTTAAGTATTTCGCTGTCGCCAATACCCGAAAGTTGCAATAAATGCGGTGAACCAATCGGACCGGCACTTAAAATAACGTCTTTACTGGCCTTTGCTTTAACAATATCGCCATTAACTTTGTACTGCACACCAACGGCTTTTTTGCCTTCAAGCAACACCTTTTCAGCCAACGCACCAGTAACAATAACTAAGTTTTTACGTGACTTCACTGGGTCTAAATATTCACGACTTGCAGAGCTGCGCACACCGTCTTTAACGGTCATGTGCATTGGACCAAAACCCTCTTGCTGCGCTGCGTTATAATCGTCAGTGGCTGCATATCCGGCTTGCTGGCCCGCTTTGATAAAGGCTTTATAAAGCGGGTTCGCCATTTCATTACCGTTGTTCACACCCAAAGGGCCGCTATCACCACGATAGTCGTTTTTACCTAAATAGAATGATTCTGCTTTTTGAAAATACGGTAAACAGGATTGATAATCCCACCCTTGTGCACCATGTTGTTGCCATTCATCAAAGTCTTTAGCATGGCCACGTACATACACCATGCCATTGATAGATGATGAGCCACCTAACACTTTGCCACGCGGGCAGTGCATTTGACGATCATCTAGATACGGTTCAGCTTCACTATGAAACTGCCACGCGTATTTATCTGAATTCATCGGAATTGATAGCGCGGTAGGCATTTTAATAAAAATGCTTTTATCGCTGCCGCCAGTCTCTAATAATAAAACGCGGTTGCTGCTATCTTCGGATAAACGATTAGCCAGTACACAGCCCGCCGACCCTGCACCCACTATGATGTAATCATACGTTAGTGCAGTCATTAAAATGGGCTCTCTATATTAGTCATACCGACATAAATCGATTTAGTTTGGGTGTAATGATCAAGTGTTTCAATGCCATTTTCACGACCGATACCTGACTGCTTATAACCGCCCACAGGCATTTCTGCTGGCGAATTGCCGTAGCTGTTGATCCAACAAATACCTGCTTGCAGCTGATGAATAACACGGTGTGCGCGCTTAATATCTTTAGTAAACACGCCTGCAGCAAGGCCTAAGTGAGTATCGTTAGCACGGCGAATTACATCATCTTCGTCATCAAAGGTTAATACGCTCATTACGGGACCAAAGATTTCTTCTTTGACGATCGTCATATCATCAGTGCAATCAATAAATACCGTTGGTGCAACAAAGTAACCGTTTGGTGCAGAGGCTGGGCTAAGTGTTTTACCACCCGTTAATAACGTTGCACCTTCGCTGATGCCTTTATCGATATAGCTCATCACTAATTGTTGATGCTTTTTGGAAATTAATGCGCCAAAGTTAACGTTAGGATCGAGTGGATCGCCCGCTATAATATTTTCTTCAGTGCGTGTTTTAAGCTCATCAATAAATTGCTGATAAACATTTTTGTGAACATAAATACGGGTGCAGTTAGTGCAAATTTCACCTTGCGTATAAAAATTACCTAACATTGCAGCACTTACTGCCTGTGAAATATCGGCATCATCAAATACTAGCAGTGGTGATTTACCACCAAGTTCCATGGTGACATCTTTTAATGAACCCGCAGCACTAGCAACTACTTTTTTACCTGTGCCTACTTCGCCGGTAAACGATACTTTCTCAATATCAGCTGATTGTGTTAACCACTGGCCAACTTCTGCTGCACCTTGCACCACGTTGAACACGCCTGCAGGTACACCCGCTTCGATGAATATTTCGGCAAGCTTAATTGCGCCAAGTGGTGTTTCTTCAGAAGGTTTAAAAATAAATGCATTTCCGGCAGCCAAAGCTGGGCCGGATTTCCAACAAGCGATTTGCAGCGGGTAGTTCCACGCACCAATTCCGGCACAAATCCCTAATGGCTCTTTACGGGTATAATAAAAATCTTCGCCGACCATTTGTTGCTGGCCAACTTGGGCAGGTGCTAGCCCTGCAAAATACTCGATTACATCAGCGCCAGTTTGCACATCAACACACTCGGCTTCTTGCCATGGTTTACCGGTATCTAGCACTTCTATTTTTGCAAGTAAATCATTACGCTCGCGCAATAATGCAACAGCTTTTAGTAAGATACGACTACGTTCAATCGGACTCATAGTTGACCATGCAGCAAATCCTTGTTTAGCACTTTGAATAGCCGCATTTTGAATAAACGCATCTGCCACTTCTACATAATAAATTACGTCATCTGTTGCTGGGTTTTTAACTGCAAATGTTTCGCCACTTTGATTTTTTAAAAAGTGACCATTGATAAAGTTTTGATAAACAGGTGTTGTCACATTAAGCTCCATACTGTTTGATAAGTGAACATACAAAGTTTTTTGCTAGCAGTTCACAATGTGCAAATTGATCTTGATCAGACTTACTTAGTACCGCTCTTAACCATAAGCCATCGATCATTGCCGCACATAATTGCGCTGCAAGTTTGGCTTCATCATCACCCATCAATTGTTTAAATGAGCTGACTAAATTACTAAGAAGTCGTCGGCTATTTACGTTCTGTAAGCGATGCAACTGAACATCGTGCATCGATTGCGCCCAAAAGCTTAACCAAGTTTTAGTGGTATCGCTGCGCTGTTGTAATCTGGCAAAGTTAGCTTCTATTATCAGCATTAACCTTTGCTCAGGGGTCGTTGTTGGCGTTACTTGTTTGATCAGCTCGTGTTTTAGATTGGTTAATAAATAACGCACAGTGGCTTCTATCAAGCCCTGCTTACCACCAAAATAATGACTAATAATGCCCGACGATAATCCTGCTTTTTTACTGATACTATTAATGGTTGTTGCTTGTAAGCCAAATTCAGCAACCGAACTAATAGTAGCGTCAATTAGCTGCTGACGACGGACAGGTTCCATTCCAACTTTAGGCATATTTTTATTAATTGAACGTTCAATAAAAATAAAGATTAAAGTAATGGAACTGATAATTCAAGGTTGACAAACTGTGAATAGGCTAAAATGAAGAGAGCTAAGTGACCCTAAGTAACTGTCCTAGCGTTGATAAATCGGCTTAGAAAAAAGTTGCGAAAAAAATCGAAAAACAGCTGCTTTTTAAGTAAATGCGAAAAAAATCAGCTATATTAGGTTGAAAATCATATCTGGTTAGTCTCAGGTATCACTTTTAAAATCACAGAATTATCTATCAAAAAAACAAACTATAGGAAACTCGATGTCTAATTTTAATGAATATAAAGTATTGCATGTTGTTGAAGGTGGCTGTGGCACATTGCTGCTAGGTTCGAGCGGGTTACCACTTAAAAGGCTAGAAGCAACACTTAATGATGAAGCACAAAATGGCTGGCAACTGGTATTTCAGGTTATCGAAAGCAAACGTTTTTTGCTATTTTGGTCACGCGAAGCTGTGATCTTAACGTTAGGCAGAAACCGTGCTTAAAGCAATGACGCTTAGTGCAATTCGCCGCTATCAAAAAAATGGCGGCGCTAAGGCACATTTTAATATTAGTTGTAATTTCAGTCCTTCCTGCTCAGAGTTTACTCATCAAGCAATTACTAAATATGGGCTAGTGAAAGGTCTATTTATTGGCGTAAAAAGAATACGGCGTTGCAATAACCCCGACTGTGTAACCGTAAAATCCGATCCACTTCCTTGAGGCTTATTAATGCCATGACACCAGAACAACTAAATGCTCAAGAAGAGCAGCTTCGTTCAGAAGTAAATGCATTGTCCCCTGAACAGCGTAAACTATTTTACCAGCAAGAAAAGCGTCTCGTTAAAGACCCTGATACTTATGCGGTACTTAATTGGTTTTTTGCCGCAGGTTTACACCACTTTTACTTAGGTAAATTTCAACGTGGTGCGGTGAATTTAACGCTGATGCTAATTGGCATACTCACTATTTATAGCTTTGGCGTATTTTTAATCATCGTCGTTTTGTTAATTGAATTACCACAGCTTTTTAAGAGTCAACGCATCGTCCATCAATATAACAATCAAGTTATGGCTGATATTCTAAAACAACTAACCGACTCTTGATTACTTAAAGCAAATGCTAGATACTGTTTTTTTATACAGTTACGGTGTGTTATGAAAAAAGAATTACCCGAAAAATATTATTTAGCCCACTTTAAAGAGCTAATAACATTTATCGACACTCAATGCAGACACTTATTAGAGCAAAAACACGTCGATTTCATTAATAAAGTAAACCGGCTTACTGAGCAAGGCCAGTGCATGCTGGCACGCATTTATTCTCGTAAACCTTTACTCGTAGCAATCACCACGCTTAATTATAATGAAATAGACAGCCCTACACTGGCACTCGAAGAGCTAAAAACAGCACAGCTCATTAGTCATCCAAATTACACTGACTATCAACACGTACTCACACATCTAACTAAACCCGCATTGCTAGCACTACTTGCGCCTTTCGATATCCAACCTAGTATTAAAAAAAGCGTTACTAAAGCGCAATTAGTAGCACAGACTTGCGATTTTTTTGCTACTAAGCCGGAACATTTAACCTGCCTTTATAACCAGTTTGTTATTAATAACCGATTTGCTGTGTATGAATACTTTGAATTTCTATACATAGGCCGCTTAAGCACTGGTGATATTAACCATCAAAATAGCTTTGTACTGCGTGATTTGGGCCTAAGAACCACACGAGAAAACCATACAGTAAGTTTAGCTCGCTTTGATACACGTGAGGAGGCGCAATCTAACTACGCGCTAAATCGTTATCGCATGGCATTTAAAAGCGCGCAAAGTGATGACGAATATCAAGCTTTAGCTATTGAGCTTATTAATCAACCGGCCGAAGGTACATTAGCAGTCAACCTTAAAAACAAGCTCCTTTTACGACTTCACCAACAACTAAAAAAATATAATATTGAGCTGTGTTTTACACTTTTAAATGCCTGTGAAAATAGCGCTGAAGCAACTGAATTACAAATACGCGAGCAATACCGCCAAGGTAATAAAGAGTGGGTAAAAATCCAGCTTGAAACCATCATCGAAGATCCGCTCACTGATGATTTACTGTATTTTGCTGATGACTTTTTAATGCGTAAATTTAACAAGCAAACTCGCTCTCGCTTAAGTGCAATGCTCGCCGATACGCAATGTGTTATTGAAATTGACGAAGTTTATCGAAACGATGTAGAGCAAGGTGTTACAGAACACTACACTCAACAAGGGTTAACTGTTTTTTATACCGAAAATACGCTTTGGCAGAGCCTTTTTGGTTTAGTTTTTTGGCGCGAGCTTTATATAGATACTCCCACCCCACCTTGCAATGAGTTTGATATGTTTCCACAATCATTGAGAACCGACTGCTTTTATCATACCCAACACCAACAAATTGAAGCACTACTAGCAAACTGGCAAACACCGGATGATTTACTAAAACACGTGTGTAAAAGTGCCGCCCATTATTTTGAACAAGCTAATGGGCTGTTTCGCTGGCATAGCGAGCTATTACGACCATTAGAAGTGCTGATTTTAAATAGCTCATTAGCAGCGCTAAAAAGTCACTTAAAGAATATGACCATGCGCTTTATGCAGCTTAAAGATGGTTACCCTGATTTGATGGTGCTAAATGCTAATAAACTCCATTTTGAAGAAGTAAAAGCCCCAGGTGATAAATTAAGACGTAATCAGCTAACAACGATTGATTGCCTCAAAAGTAATGGATTCAATGTACACATTGCGGCCGTAAAATGGGTTAATGATCCCAATCGTATTTACAGCGTGGTCGACATTGAAACCACTGGTAGTTTAAAAGGCGGCAATCGGATCACCGAAATTGGCATAGTTAAAATGCAACACGGCAAAGTAATTGATACTTGGTCAACACTTATCAACCCGCAAATGCGCATTCCTAAGTTTATAGTGTCTTTAACCGGTATTAATGACGCAATGGTAGCAACTGCACCACGCTTTACTGAAATAGCTGAGACTTTACTTAATAAACTAAAAGGCACTATTTTTGTGGCTCACAATGTAAACTTTGATTACGGCTTTATTCGTAAAGAATGTGAAATGGCGGGTATCCACTTTAAAATGCCAAAATTATGTACTGTGGTTGAATCTCGCAAAGCGTTTGCTGGTTTAAAATCATACTCTTTAGGTAACCTCAGTGCGCATTTTGACTTAAACCTAACAAGCCATCACCGAGCACTCGCTGATGCCAGCGCAACCGCAGAATTACTTTTACTCATTCAACAAAGTCAAAATTGATATCCTATTAAATATGATACTCCCCCCATTTATGAGGCATAAAAAGCTTAATTGAAAATTTGTAAATAGCGGCCAAATGTTCTAAACCTTAAGAATAGCCTTTAGAGGAAGTTCCTTATGCCGTCAACAAACACAATAGATAAACACTCCGAATTTGCGCGCTGTTTAGAGTGCAATAAGGTCAGCACTTTTGCAGCATTTCATTGGCTGGCACTGGCCTTTAAAGATATGGCCAGAGCCCCTATTTTAAGCTTGATTTATGGGATTGTTTTCACTCTGATCCCGCTGGCAATTGTCTATTTCGCGGTGTTCACTGACAGCTACTTAGTTGTTTTACCAGCCAGTGTCGCATTTGCTCTGATCGGCCCGGTATTTGCGGTAGGTCTCTATGATGTTGCTTGGGAGCTAGAAAAAGGCCACACACCAACACTTAGCCATTCTCTAAAATCAATGTTCAGAAATCCGGTCGGTGAATGGGGATTTGCAATTTTACTGATGGTAATAATGATTATATGGATGCGTCTGGCAGCGATAGTTCATGCACTTTACCCCAGTCATGCTAATCCTACATTTGAAGAACTCTCCGCTTTTTTAACTTTAGGTACCATTATCGGCGGAATTTTGCTGGTTACTGTATTTGCTATTTCAGCATTTACTCCACAAATTATGATGGAAAGACGGGTCGATATAATGACCGCGGTTATGTCTTCAATGAATGCCGTTAAAACCAACTTTTCAGCGATGATTGTTTGGTCTGCATGTATTTTTATACTCGTAGCCCTTGGTTTTGTCACTGGTGCTACTGGTTTTATAGTGATTATGCCACTACTTAGCTATGCCAGCTGGCACGGCTATATTGCCGTAATTAAAACCAAAAAAGCCCGCAGCTATGAATAAACTAAAATGCATAAAGGCCAGTAAAACTGGCCTTTTTCTTGGAATGAATACCTAAGTGAGCTTTATTACAGCTACTTTTTGCCTGTCAGCATTGCGCTCATAACGCCATCACGTTTGATTAAACCATGATAAAGCGCGGCACTGATGTGCATAAAAATCATTGCTAAAAACAACCAAGCTACAATGCCATGCATTTCTCGGAAAAATGCAAAGTATTTAATATCAGCGTCAAGCAAATTAGGTAACTGAAATAACCCAAAAAACTGCACCACGCGCCCGTCCGCATTTTGCATTAACCAGCCAGATAGCGGCATCAGTATCATCGCGCAATAAAGCCCAAAGTGAGTGATATGAGCTGCAAACCGCTGCAACCTAGGTAACTCAGTGGGTAAAGTAGGCGTGCAGCTGTACACTTTATTTATTAATCTCAGCACAACTAAAGTGAGCGCTAAAATACCGGTAGATTTATGTAAGGTGACAGCCTCAACCTGCCAAACGGCCAAGCTTTGTACCATTGATAACCCTAAAAATAGCATCGATATTAACATCAGCGCCATCACCCAATGTAATAACCGACTGCCTGCTGAGTAGCCCTTATTTGCTGACATTATTCACCTCCGTTTGTTGCGCTAACTTTAGCACCTAACAATGTTTCTTTTGCACGACGACGATATGACTGCGCATACGCGGCGCCACGCGCACGTAAAATCGGATCGGCTGTCGCACTCATGCCCTGCGGTAACACCAACGGATCAAAGTTTGCGTCGCCACAGGCTGCGTTTTCTTGGTTGTGCCAAGAAACGATTGATAATGTGCCAGCATTTATCGTCTGTCTATCTGAGGGCCACGGTATGGTTGGATTATTCTCATCATCATTAGACGCCGCTAAGGTAAAAATTAAATCAAATTTAACAGCGTTTTGATCTAAACGTGATGCCAACTCTTGTTGAAGTGCGTTGGCCGATGACGTATCGAGCATCGCAGCATTATTTGTCGCTTTGTGCGGACGCGCAGCCCAACGCACAGCTTGTTTATCACCTAGCTCATTATGTAAATAAAACGCATTGATACTGTGATAACGTTCAGCGGCAAAACTATTGGCAGGCACATAGTCAGCTTTCCAATCATTAAATGCTTTACTTTCTGGATGTGCTTTAAAGAACGCTGTTATTTTTTCTGGGTCTCGTTGTTTTGTTATAGGATCCGGTGATAATGCCTGCAATTGCTGAAAAAATGCCTCAGGTGTAGCAACTGCCATTACAGGAGGCGTATTCATAGCAACACGCCATTCATCGACTGTGCCACTGTTTACTGCAAATGCTAGACTGCGCACCGGTGCTTTTAAATCTGGCGCGGTTGGATTATTACCTGCAATTGAGAAACGCCCATAAAATGGCGTACTGCCCTTTTTAAACACCTCTGCGACCGAGTAAGAAGATAGTGCCCCTGTTGATTCAAAATTACCCGTTATACACATACCCTTAGCATGCGCACGACGAAAACCGGCATGTGGTGTGTCACCTTGCTGCAAATCAACAAATTTTTGTGCTGTTACTGCATCACGATTAAATGCGCCTGCAAAATAAAGTGTCGCCGTTGCAAAAACAGCCATCGACCCTAGTAATAAGCTACCTCGATAAAGTATCGCTGGCATACCCAACCTACTGCGTTTAACTTTAGTCATCCTACTCACGACCTCTTGAAATGATTATTATTATTAGTGCCCACATGCAAAGACCGACGAAAGAGGAAAACTATTTCAACAAATTAAAAAACTTCGCTCTAAAGTTAACTATTACCTCTGTTAGGATTTATTTTTAGACCTAAAGTTGTGCATATTTAGGAGAGATATTGCAATATTCTATATTGGATGAAGTCAATATTTATATCTATTCGCAGGACAAGTGTTGCCCAGGACCATACAAGCAAGTTAGCCTTCAACATGGCTATCAGCAAACATTGAATTTAAAAAGCACCTTGATAACCCGCTTTGCATTAACTGTTTTAAATAACCTAGCAGGTCATCCTATTAAAATGACAATGCCACACTCATTTCATAACTTTGTGGCTCTTTCCTTACGTCATAGTAGCTATCTGGCGCATAGGTAGGGTTATAATGCTGTTTATCAAACATATTTTTTACACCAATAGTCCATTGCCACGCACTTTGCTTACTAGGGCGATAACTCAAGTGAGCATCCAAAGTCCAGTAGCTACCTTTATTATCTCGTTGTGCAATTTCTGGCACTTTTACACTGGTATGATAGCTTAGGCTTTGGTTACGCCGACTAAGGTAATAAATTCCCGCATAAAATGAAAATTGCTCATCCTCCATAAACAGCAGCCAATTTAATGTATCTTTTGCCAATGACGCTTGCTCTGAATTAACTCGGGTATAATTAAATGAAGTACTAATGCGGTTAAAGTGAGACCAATCTGCATAATATTGATTATTCCACTCAACTTCATATCCAGGAACGTGTAATTGCTCACTGCTATTTTCGTAAGGCTTACCATTTACAGACTGAATAAACTCACTCAAGTAACTGCTAAACCCGCGCAGAGTAATATTATTATTAGCTGAAAAATGATAAACCCACTCACCTTCAAATGTCTCTATTTGTTCAGGATTTAGATTTGGATTTCCTGATATATTATTGTCACTGCGCACTTCATATTGCTGTAAAAAAGTAGGCGCTCGAAAAGCCGTTCCCCATATCAATTTACCAGACCACTGTTCATTACCTTGATAAGTCACAGCAATCCGCGGAGAAGTTTCTGAGCTGAACTCAGGGTAGTCATCAACCCGCACACCAACCGTCAATCCTAAGCGTTGCTCAAAAAATAGTGATTCTTGTTGAAAGTAAATAGCTCGGTTATGGCTTGATGGTGTTAAGTCACCATCTCGAATCACCCTTGATTCATACTCATTAACTTCTACCGCGTTTTGTTTTTTTATCGTCTCATGATATTCACCAACTTGACGTTGTTGAAAGGTCAGCCCCAAAATAGCATGGTGATTTGGATTAAACGCGTAACTCCACTGACTGCGCACACCATTTGATGTGGAATCCAAGTCTGAGTCAGAATAAAAATCAATATTGCCCTGCAGATCGGTAATCGTGCGCTCAAAGTAGCGCTTCACCTTGTAGGTATACAATTGATTTTCTATCGATAATTTATCAAAGCTAAGTTTATTTTGAATGTGCGCACTGAGTGTTTGATAGCGTTGAGATTTATATTGATTTGACGAATAATGAGGATACTCTGTCGTGTAATCATCATAATTTATAGCAAATTGCCACTGTTCATTGCGTAAAGACACTCCCAGACTTTTAGCATCAACATTATTATCATGTGTTGATGCAAAACCGTTGCGGTCATATTGTTGAGGATAGCCTTTGCTATCTAAGAGTCGCCCTGACAAAACAAATGTTCCGCCCGCAAACTCTTTCCCCGTATTGATAGTAGCTGATTGACGGTCGTAACTGGCAACCCCTGCTGAGATGCGAGTTCGTTCAGGCGCTTTTGCTTTCGTAAAAATAGAAATCAAACCTGAATATGCATCACCACCATATAATGCAGATCCTGGTCCGCGGATAACTTCTATTCGCTCAATATTATTTATTTGTATCTGTTCATCAGAAGACCAGCCTCCAACTAAGCCTTCCCGCTGAGGTACGCCATCAATAGTTAACATTACTTTGCTGTTTCGACCTGATGGAATGCCTCGGATCCACACCATGTCTCGGCCATTTCGCCGCGATAGTATTTGTACGCCAGGCAACATTTTCAATATATCTGATAGCGTTCGCGCGCCCATACTTGCAATTTGAGTGGCGTTAACTGAGCTAATAATATTCGGCGCTTGGCTTATCTTTTTTACGGTTTGTGAAGGGCTCACAACTTCAATGTTAAGTAAGCTCTCAAGCGGGATCTCAAATAGGTTAGTATCTTGCTCATTACTATATGAAAAACTTGGCAAAGCTGCCAAGCACATAACTAATGAATTAAGCGGCAAATAACGAGTCAAACGTTTAGGCTTCATATCATACTTAATAAAACTAATAACCATAAAAAGGCTAGCTTAATTACCACTATATTGCCACAAGACAACACCAAGTTTTTACTCTAGCTGATTAATTTTTTTGAAATTAATAGCAAAACAACTATAAGAATAAATGCGCAGGAAGGTACACTTCTTGGCGCAGCAACTCTCGTCCTTGTTTAAGTGCATTGTTATACGAAGGTTTATTATCAGCATGAATGTAGCCAAAGAAAAATTCAAAATCTTGCATATGCTGTTGATAATATAAACGCTGCATTGGGGATGCAAAGCCCTGTCCTCTAAATTGCCCAGTAATAAAAATATCACTGATTAGTAAACCGTTAAACCCTAGCTCATCGCTCGACTCAGCCATTATCATACCCAGTGGCTTACCTCTATAAAACGCCGCGCTGCACAATCCGGCTGCAATAGCTTCGCTGATATCGTCTTTTTCGCTAATTGGTACTATTGTTGCCATTTCAGGATGCTGCATTAAAAACTGAGTATAGTCACGCTCATACCAAGGCCAATCTTTATCAAGTTCAAACGGCTGCAATGCAATATCTGCACAGAGTAATTCATCAACAGTCAGTTTAGGATCTTGTGCTGCTAACAATGAATCAACAGCGCGGCTACCGGCCAAACTTAGCAGTTGTTTGGCTGGTATTGATCCTGGTGCTGGCCATATACAAATATATCTAGGCGTACACCAGCAAAATACCTTACTAATATAGCGGACCAGCTGTGCAAGTAATGGTTCTGATAACGGATGCTCACTAAACACTTCAAACATAGTCTCGTCATCATCATTACGACAAACACTGACTATAAATAAGCTACCATCATCAGCTTCTACAACTTGCGCGTATAGATCATCATCTGGCACGCTGTCACTAATTGCCCGCCTTTGACGAAGCTCGGCAAAATGCTCTGCATTACAATCTTCATTCAGCGCAAGTAAGTCTTCACACTCTTTAGCGATTGCTTTTTCAGTATCTAAACCTATAATTTTATTTAAATTATAAGTTTTTAAAATTCCCTGACCTAAGCGACGTAAACATTTTTCATCAATTTTATATAATGGATAATGACGCATAACTTCCCTTTAATGACTGTTTTTAGTTAATATGGGGACAATAAAGACGTAAATCAACTAAATGATAATTAAGTGATTAATGAGCTCTTTGTAATACGCAATAACGGTTGGTTAACGCATCTAGCAGCAACATATAAAATGCCTGAAAGATTATATTTATTATCTTGCTATCGGCCTTATTCACTCCTATAGTCTGCAAATTATCACTCCTTAATTTTGAATTACTTTGTCTATTAAATCCCGCGTTCCTGTCAGTCAGTTTGGTGAATTATTAGGTTATGCGCCTGGTAATGTTGCTGTTTATTCGTCTGATTACGATACAGCTGACGAAACAATTTATCCTAACCGTAGCGCCTATCGTAGTTACCTCGATGGTATTTACATGGGCTATAAATGGCAATGTGTTGAATTTGCGCGACGCTGGATGTATCTCAATCATGGCTATATTTTTGATGATGTTGCAATGGCTTACGATATTTTTGAGCTACGCTCAGTGCGTGACATAAACAATCAAACTAGGTTGCCTTTACAAGCATTTCGTAATGGTGCAAAACACCACCCAGTGGTAGGAAGTTTACTCATTTGGGAAGAAGGCGGTGAATTTGAAGAAACTGGCCATGTTGCGGTGGTGGTTGAAGTACATCAGGATAAAATTCGTCTTGCTGAACAAAACGTGGCCCATCAGCTATGGCCGCAAGATCAACAGTGGTGTCGCGAACTCAAAGCGAAAGTCACAAAAGAAGGTGACTACTGGATTGAGTGCTCTTACAGTGACGCCACTATTTTAGGCTGGATGACACAAACTGAGCACAGCGAATTTAGTGAACCGACGCCTGAAATAAGCACTGATCTGTTTGCCATAAAAGCCCAATATGCCACTGATTATGGGCAAGCCACTAAGTCATGGCTTAACATTGCCAATGACGATGAAGCAGCCTACGTAGAGATGATGCATGGGCATAAATTGACTTCAGTTAATGCTGATCAACATCATTATTTTACAATTTCAAAAACCGCTCAACAAACTATTGAACATGCTACCAATGAATTACATGGCTTGTTTATGCATGCAACAGACTATGTACTGCAGTATCCTGAGCTATTAAAAAAGTTTAATTTACCCGATGCGGTGCTCAATAAGATCCGCCAATCCTGGGATAATCGCTTAAATCAACTGATCACCAGTCGATTTGATTTTGCATTAACTCCCGCAGGCTTGAAAGTCTATGAATACAACTGCGATTCAGCATCGTGCTATATGGAAAGTGGCAAAGTACAAGGTAAATGGGCCAAACACTTTGGTGTTAAAACGGGCATTGATGCCGGCCATGATTTATTTAAAGATTTAGTAAGGGCATGGCGAAAAAGTGAAGTAAACGGCCTTGTCCATATATTGCAAGATGATGAGCCAGAAGAACATTACCATGCATTGTTTATGAAAGAAGCCATTGAAGCCGCTGGTTTTGAGTGCAAAGTAATCATTGGTTTGACTGATTTACACTGGGACGCAGCGGGCAATATTGTTGATGCTGATGGCGAAAAACTCAGTTACGTTTGGAAAACATGGTCATGGGAAACCGCTCTTGATCAAATAAGACTAGAGTGTGAGGCAGATCAATCCCAAAGCGATGATTTTGAGCCGCACTGGCAATCTGGTAAAACCCCACGCTTGGTCGATGTATTACTTCGTAAAAATGTGATGGTTTTTGAGCCGCTATGGACATTAATACCCAGTAATAAAGCAATTTTGCCAGTACTGTGGAGTTTATTTCCAAATCATCCGTTTTTACTCAATACTGCATTTGATTTAAATGATGAGCTATTGCAAACAGGCTATGTCGTTAAACCGATTGTTGGTCGATGCGGTGCAAATATTCAACTCGTTGATGAACAACAACACGTAATAGAAAAAACAACGGGTCATTTTGCCTCTCAAGAGCAAATATACCAGCAGTTATTTGCCCTTCCTAAAGTAGCTGATTACTTTGTGCAAATATGTAGTTTTACCGCAGCAGGTAAATACGCCGGTGCTGGCGTACGCGTTGATAAAAGCATGATTATAAACGGCCACAGCGATTGTATGGCACTGCGTATCAGCGATGATAGTTACTATAGTTCTTAACTAAAGAAGAGCCATTCTAACAATAAAATGGCTCTTCTTCACATAAAAAGCTGACTATTGCCTGTGACTTCTATGTGGCTACAAGTTTATCAAAAACTTACCTTAATATGTCCTAATGTTAAATCGAAGCAACATAAATAACGCCAGCATACTTATTAAAATGAAAATCCCTTTATGTGCAAATTCCCTACACCTAAATTTTTTCATAACACATGCTTTTAAAGAACCCTTTACGCAAACAATACACAGTGCTAATATCGGTACACTATTGATTTTAAATTTAATACTCATTTAAAATCAATATATTAAATTATAAATAAGGATGATGATATGAAATTAATTAACACCACTTTATTGCTTGCAACTTTTATATTTACAGCAATAGCATCTAATGCATCTGCCGCTACTGATCCATGGTATGTATATGCAAGTAAAGTAAATGGTTATAGGATGTGTGCTCAAGCCAGCCCTGGATCTGGATGGTATAAAGCAAGCCCAAATGGTTATTCAACTAAAGGCGCATGTAACTACTATGAAAGATAATATTTAATTAATTCGCCTTAATTTTGAGCTTTGCGAGCAAGGCTCTATTAACCTCAACTATTAATAAGATAGATTATCCAACTACTTTACGCCCGCTCATCTTTTGGTGAGTCCATCACTACATGCGAAGTGATCGTTCGTACCTGTGGGATTGATCCTAAAACATCAGCATGGAATGCTTTATAAGACTTAATATCAGCGGTTTCTACTCTAAGTAAATATTCAAATGCTCCTGTGACATTATGGCACTCTTTAACTTCATCAATAAACTCAAGTGCTTGTTCAAAAGCTCGTTGTGATTTCGTAGAGTGCTCATTTAAACCCACCCCCACATACGCGACAAAACCAAGTCCAAACGCTTGATTATTAATAACTGCTCGGTAGCCTTTGATCACACCTGCTTTTTCTAACTCTTGTACACGGCGCAAGCATGCTGATGGGGATAAACCAACCAAATCAGCAAGTTCAGCGTTGGCAATTCGACCACTGCGCTTTAATTCTTGCAATATCCTGTCGTTAATTCGATCTTTTTTCATATTAAGTTGCTAAAGTAAATTTTTAATAGATTAATAAGCGCAAAAATTGCGAGCCATACAAAATATAATTGCACAATCATTATCAACTGAGCAACTATAAATGAATATTGAATTGGTATCAGCATTAGCATTATTTGCACTTGTATCTTCCATCACCCCAGGTCCTAACAACCTGATGTTAATGAACTCAGGCGCTAACTTTGGTTTTAAACGTTCATTGCCACATTTACTCGGCGTAACAATTGGCTTTGTGATCATGCTCGTATTGGTTGGTTTAGGTGTCATGCAATTATTTGACTTTGTTCCATGGAGTTACCAGCTATTAAAAGTGCTTTGCATGGCTTATTTGCTTTATCTTGCTTATAAAATTGCCAGTAATAAAACTCCTATCGGTGCTAAAAATAGCGATACTAGACCTTTTTCTTTTGTACAAGCATCTTTATTTCAATGGGTTAACCCGAAAGCCTGGACTATGGCATTAAGTGCAGTGAGTGTTTATGCCCCATCCAAAGGAATTGGTGCAGTGGTACTTGTAGGTCTTATTTTCGGTATAGTTAATTTACCCTGTGTCTGCTCATGGACGTTAGTCGGACAAAAGCTACAAGTATGGCTAAAAGATCGCAAGCGCCTACGAGCATTCAATATTTTTATGGCTGTATTGTTAGTCGCCTCGGTACTTTTTAGTATGCTGTGAGTAATAAAAAAAATAAACGCCTTAACAATGGCAACTTGGTTAAGTTGCCATTGTTAACCTCAATTTCGGATAACAAATCAATTTCCAGCAGCTAACTTATAAACCCCCTCGCGAACTAAAACTTTGATCTACTGCAACATGACTATGCTTGCCTCGTGCAATTATGGAGAGACTTGCAAACAGTACTGACACTTATCTATATTCATGAAGAGGGATGGCTAATGACGAATAAAGCAATAGCGAAGTTTAATATTTCTGCAACCGCAGCAAGTAATTTCCAACATGAAGCTGACGCAACGGCTGATTTTTGGGGCAATAAACCACTTAATACCTTGCCCCCTCATGATTTTATTGCTCCTTATGCACGTCATAAAACGCTGCCTACACCCGGTATAGAAAAACGTAATGCTTGGATCATTGGTGGAGGTATTGGTGGCCTAGCAGCGGCATTTTATCTTATCCGTGATGGCCATATGAGCGCTGAAAATATTACCATTTTGGAAGAAATGGATATTGAAGGCGGTTCAATGGATGGCGCGGGTAACCCTGATGACGGCTATATTATTCGTGGTGGCCGTGAAATGAACTGGAATTACGACACCTTGTGGGATCTGTTTCAAGACGTTCCCGCTGTTGAACTGCCCGAAGGCTATTCTGTGCTTGATGAGTACCGTTTAATTAATGATAACGACGCTAATTACTCACAAGCCCGTTTAATAAATAAATGCGGTGAGATACTCGATGCAAGTGACTTTGGCCTGAATAAAGCCCAGCAATGGGAGCTGATCCGTTTAATGCTCAAGCGCAAAGAAGAGCTTGACGATCTCAGCATTGAAGACTATTTCAGCAAAGGTTTTTTACAAAGCAATTTTTGGTTTTTATTTCGTACTATGTTTGCCTTTAAAAATTGTCATAGCTTGTTAGAAACTAAACTGTATTTGCATCGCTTTCTTGATTCTATTGATGGCTTTGCCGACATGTCTGTTTTACTTTTTCCGAAATATAATCAATACGATACCTTTATTAAACCGCTTGCTAATTTATTACGAGACAAAGGCGTGAATTTTCAATTTGCAAGCCGTGTAAACGATCTGGATATAACATTTACCGGTAATAAAAAAACCGTAACGGGGATCCATGCCACTATAAAAGGTCAAGCACAGCATATTAACGTTGCTCCAGACGATTTAGTTTATGCACTAACGGGTTCAATGACAGAGCATACCGCTTATGGCGACATGCAAAATGTGCCCGAGCTAAACTGTGAAAAACACGATCCCGGCGAAAATAGCGGGTGGAATTTATGGAAAAACCTCGCGAAGAAATCAGCTGTTTTTGGTAAACCCGAAAAATTTTATGGCGATATTGATAAATCTATGTGGGAGTCAGCCACACTAACTTGCAAGCCATCCCCACTTATAGATAAGCTAAAGACATTATCAGTAAACGATCCTTACTCTGGTCGCACGGTAACTGGCGGCATTATTACTTTTACAGACTCTAACTGGCTATTGAGTGTAACGTGTAACCGCCAACCTCATTTTCCAGATCAACCCGATGATACGTTAGTACTTTGGGTCTATGGTTTATTAATGGACAAACAAGGTAATCGTATCGTTAAAACAATGCCACAATGTAGCGGTGAAGAAATAATTACGGAGCTTTGCTACCATTTGGGCATTGAACAGCAGCTTGATGAAATCATTGCCAATACCAAGATACGTACAGCGCTAATGCCTTATATCACAGCTCAATTTATGACTCGTGCAGCTGGTGACAGACCCACCTCAGTTCCTGAAGGTTGTACAAACTTAGGTTTGATTGGTCAATTTGTTGAAACCCACAACGATATTATATTCACGATGGAAGCCTCTATTCGTACAGCACGTATTGGGGTATATAAGTTACTTAATATCCCTAAACAAGTGCCCGACATTAGCCCAACCCAATATGATATTCGTAACCTAATTAAAGGAGCTAGAGCGCTCAACAGCGGCAAGCCCTTTATTGGCGAGCGGTTATTACACCGCCTGCTTGATAAAACCTACTTTGCTCATATTTTACCGCCATTACCAGAGCCAAGTAGTAAAGAACAAATCCATTTTGAAGCAGAAATGCATGAGCTACTGGGCAAAGGCAGCTCGGCGATGCATAAATTTTCAAGCTGGGTTGGTACACTCAGGGATAATTTTTCGCATAAAGATAAATAATCTGAGCTTCGGATAATAAATCTATCCTCAATGGCTATGGATGGCCAAGCTAAAAACTATTTCTATACAAAATACAAAGCCTTGATCTTGATAAAGTGCAATAAGAAAAAACCAGGCTAGAATAAATAATAATATGAGCTCTGGATAATAAATCTGTCTCCAGTAGCTATTTTAGTAAACCTTTTTAACCAAAGTTCTGGTTAGTAATTTAACAGGAGCCAAAATGAGCCAAACAGTTGCAGATTTAATGACATCAGATCCATATGCCGTAAGTGCAGAAAACACCCTACACGACGCACATAATCTAATGAAGGAAAAAAATATCCGCCATATTCCGGTAATTGATCACAATGGCGAACTAGTGGGTATGTTGACACAAAAAATCATGATTGCCCAAGTGATGAATATTATGGCTAATTACAGCCCTAGCGCACTTGAACGAAAGGAAAAACAAACGAAAATACACACTATTATGGCAACCGATTTTGCCACTGTACTAGCAACCCAACCACTGCAAGATGTTGCTCGGTTTTTTGTTGATAACCGCCATGGTTGCATGCCTGTGATCACTGAAAAAAATAAACTCGTGGGTATACTTACCTCGTCAGACTTTGTACGCCTAGCGGCCGCTTTATTATCTTAATGCAAGGTGATAATAAGACCGCTATCCGTATAAAATGAATATAAACTCGTGTAATCGTGTATGCCAAGTAGTCCTTGGCACACACTACAGCCAGCCTTTGTGTTTAAAAAATAAATAAGGGGCAAAGCCCGATAGCAACATAATGCCAATTGCAAATGGGTAACCCCATTCCCATTGCAGCTCAGGCATTATATTAAAGTTCATCCCATATACACTGGCGACTACGGTAGGTGGTAAAAAAACCACCGAAGCAATAGAGAAGGTTTTGATAATTTGATTTTGTTCAATGTTAATAAAACCTTGTGTTGAATCCATCAAAAAGTTCACCTTATCAAACAAAAAGGTACAGTGAGACATTAGCGTATCTATATCAAGTACAATTTCTCGTAGTGATTCGCGATCCTCATTTTGTACACCTAAACGACGTATTAAAAACGAAATATTGCGCCGCGTATCCATTAAACACAAACGCACTTTCCCATTCGCATCCTCTAAACGCGCGATACGACTGACCGCTTCTTCTAGATCAGAGTCATCTTCTTCTAGTACATATGCACTGAGCTTCTCTAACTGATGATGCATATCCTCGAGCATATCAGCATGGTTTTCGACTTTTTGATCGAATAATGTAACCAATAACTGTTTTGGCGTATCACACATTACTTGACCTTTACGTGCTCTTAAGCGTAACAATCGAAAGTCAGCCAGCTCGTCATCGCGAATGGTCAGCAAACAGTTATCCTGAAGTAAACAGGCCACTGTTACCGTATTAAAACGTCCTTCATTGGGCGACATAAACAATGCGTGCACATGCAAGCCTTCATTGTCGATAAAACATCGCGATGAAGCTTCAATCTCTTGCACATCCCCTGACTCAGGAAAAGTTATATTGAGCGTTTTTGCGAGCGTATTTCGCTCATCTTCCGTTGGGTTGATTGTGTCAATCCAGTGTGCATTTCTGATTGATGCTTCAAGAGAGGTATCGGATGAAGGCTCTAACTCTCTGATCACCCCCTGCTCGATAGAAAAAAATCTCAACATGCACTTCTCCTTTAATAACAAGATGGGTTGAGTATATGTAAGTGATGATTAATCAACAATGATAATACACTTCTGTATCACAGTTATTATTGAGAGTAAGTAATTCGCTAACACGTAACAGCATCTTTTATTTTGCAGATTTTACAAAAAAGTGCATATTTTTCATGGCATTTCAAAGAAATGCTTTCATCACCCAACTTCAAAAAACATATAAATTATTAAATATCAGAAACTTAAAAAATAATTTTTATCGGCACAGCCATTGCTTTATATAAACTAACGCATGTTCATAGACTTTATTAGACGCTGTGAACATTCCTTATAAATCAGGAGGAATAATGAGTAACAATAACGAAACAAACAAAATCGCTGAATTTACTGCCCCAGGTATGAATGAAGAATCTGCAAAAAATACCATTGCTACACTTGATAACCGCATGGTCGCACTGATCGATTTACAATTGACTCTAAAACATATTCATTGGAATGTAGTTGGCCCAAATTTTATTGGCGTGCATGAAATGCTCGACCCTCAGGTTGAAGTGATCAGAGCAATGACCGACACCATCGCCGAGCGAATCGCTACGCTGGGCGGAGTTCCGGTTGGTACTCCAAAATCGATAGTTGATCGTCGTTCATGGCAAGATTACGCAATTGGTAAGGGCTTGGTAAAAGATCATTTAGTTGCGCTTGATAAAGTATACAATGGGATTAATGGCGATCACCGAAGTGCGATTGGCAAGCTATCAGAGCTCGATCCTGTATCTGAGGATATGCTAATTAGCCAACTTGCCGATTTAGAACAGTTTCAATGGTTTGTGCGTGCACACTTAGAATCGTCAACGGGCAAACTCAATAGCTAATCTAGCGGTTTTGTGTTCAGTTTAAACTGATTCATTTATATTTAAAGTCAAAGATCAGGCTATTTAAAGCCTGATCTTTATTTATTACTGCTCAACAATAATACCGCTATTTTTTGTTTATATTAGATCTTAAACTGACCTACCAAATCGCCTAAACTCTCCCCTCGACCAGCTAAGTGATGACTGACTGATGAGGTTGTTTTAATTGAACGAGTAAGCTCATTAACGATTTCTTGAATCGCAAAAACGTTACGGTTAATTTCCTCAGTTACACTACTTTGCTCTGTGGCAGCGGTAGCTATTTGTGTGCTCATATCGTTAATTGTAGTAACCGAGCTGGTTACCGCTCCTAAACTTTCAGAAATTGCGCGAGATGACTCAACTGAGCGATTACAGCTTTGCTGACTTGCCAACATTGCCTTTACCGCAGCCGTGACTAGCGTATGTAACTCATTAAGCATTTCATTAATCTCTAACGTACTCTCTTGTGTACGACTGGCTAAACTTCTCACTTCATCAGCTACAACCGCAAAACCACGGCCTTGCTCGCCAGCCCTTGCAGCTTCAATAGCCGCATTAAGGGCCAGTAAGTTAGTTTGCTCAGCAATGCCACCGATAACACTTAATACACTGTTAATTTTTTTAGATTGTTCACTTAATGAATTAACCTGTTCAGCAGCTTGATTAATCTCACTCATTAAATTTGAAACTTCTTCTAAAGAAACATCTACACATTTTTGAGCATTGGCAACATCTTGCGTGGCTGACTGGGTTGATACCGCCACTTGTGTGGTATTTTGCGCGACTTCCTGAGATGTTGCTGACATTTCGGTGATCGCCGTTGCTACCAGCTCAGTTTCATGATTATGGTTTACTAACTGATTTTCAATTAACTGTGTTTGTGTATTGATATCATTTGATGAATCTTTTACATCACGGGTTACATCTGCCACATTGGTGATAATGCTATGTAGTTTACTAACAAACACATTAAATGAATTACCCAATTGACCAATTTCATCGTTACTATGCACTTCTAAGCGCTTAGTCAGATCACCTTCGCCTTTTGCAATATCATCTAAGTTTTGCACCATATTGTGAATTGGTTTTACCATATTGTTTGCCGCAATTAAGGCAAAAAACACCGTCAACACCACCCAAAATAATGCAATTAATAACAGGGTCGTTACTTTTTCATTCATATGAGCTTGTATTGTTGCTTGGTATTTTGTTAGCTCAGCTTCAATATCATCCATATAAGCGCCCGTTCCTAGCATCCAATCTGTACCAGGAACCATCGCTGCATAGCCCATTTTTTCAACTAAACCCGTTGTATTAGGCTTTTGGAAAGCATAATAAAAAGCACCGCCACCTTGTCTTGCTTGCTCAAGCAACCCAACAATTATTTTTTTACCATTAGGATCGGTCATGGCTATTTTATTTTGCCCTTCAATTGCATCACCCAATAACGCATGGAAAATACTAACGCCTTTTGTATCATAGATAAAAAAGTAACCATCTTTACCAAAAGTGAGATCTCGCAATGCATTTTTTGCATCTTCTTTAGTCCCCTTGGCTAGTTCGTAATTAATTATTTGGCGGCCTATCTCAACCTCAGTTGCTAATAAACTTTCTTTGTCAGCAATTAATTTTGTTTTAAACGATACAAAATTTTGCTGCTGATTTTGATACTCTAAATAATATGAGCTGGCCATTAAACTAATTAACAGCAGCGTGAGCGGCAAAATAGCTAATAGCAACAGCTTATTTTTCAGACTTAGATTACTCATTTTTCCTCACGTGTAACAATGTAAAGCTCCATAGTATTGATACATCGAGAGCTTATAAAAACTGTAATTATACTGCCAATTACAATTAAGTGTTTATTTGAAATCAAAAGCTATTCAAATACCATATTCACATATATATAGATTCTGGATATAAGACAAACGTATAGTAGCCGCAAAGCTACCATAATAAATTTTTACTAGTACAGTAAACGTAAAAATTGCTAGCCAACAAAAACACAATTGCACAATAATCACACAACAAGCAACTATAAATGAATATTGAACTGATTTTGGCCTCGCCATTAGTTTAATAAACTGACGTTTAATATTTTTAATGGCTATGTTATTTGTGATCTCCATGCTATCTATCAATATTCAGCTTTTCATCCACCACGTTTTCACATAGTCTGAAAGCAGACTCAATGTAAAACAATACAAATTATAACAAGGTAGTTTTATGAGCAATCAATTAAATGTATTAGGTACGCGCTTGCATTTGTGCTGCGGGAATACAGGCTACACTCGAGAAGGATTTTGCTATGTCCCTGCATCTGATGTTGGTAACCACAGTGTATGTGCCATCATGACTGATGAATTTTTACAGTTTTCAAAAGCACAAGGCAATGACTTGATAACGCCTAATCCAATGTACGATTTTGCAGGCCTAAAGGCTGGTGATAAATGGTGTTTATGTGCCGTGCGCTGGCACCATGCGGTTGCTGAAAACGTAGCTCCGCCGGTTATACTTGAGGCCACCCATGAAAAATCGTTACAAGTAGTCTCTCTTGAAGTATTAAAGGCTCACCAATACTCTGCACGCTAAAAGTTTCTAATAAGCATTTACACACTCTAAGATAAAGCCATTGCTCTGCGCTGGTTTTATCTTAACCACCATCTAGTATGATATTAGCGATGTGGTAACACCAACCAGCTAATATCGCTCACCCTTAAACTTTTTCATCAGACTTAACACTCAATCAAAAGCACTCCTAAGCCTAAGTATCTGCTATTTATTAAAAAAATCCTCAACCCTGAGCTATACTTGTTGGTATATTAAATTTACTATCCAAGTGTGCTTACGATTAAATAAGGAAACTTTAGTGCTGTCGCGTTTGTATGATTTTATGCCGGGTTTAAACACTTTACTTCATTATGAACGAAAGTGGTTTGCTGATGATGTGAGGGCTGCGTTATCCGTTGCCGCCGTTGCTCTACCTGTTGCTATCGCGTATGCACAACTTACTGGGGTTAACGCCGCTGTCGGGCTATATTCATGCATATTACCTATGATTTTATATGCCTTGTTTGGTACTTCCAAACAATTGATTGTCGGACCAGATGCAGCAACATGTGCGGTTATTGCTGCGGTGGTGACACCACTTGCAGCTGGGGACAGTGTTAAACACTGGCAACTCGTTGTAACTATGACCGCGATGACTGGCTTTTGGTGCTTTATTGCTAGCCGATTTAAATTAGGGGTATTAGCAGACTTCTTATCCAAGCCTATTTTAATGGGCTTATTAAACGGTGTTGCAATTACGATTATTGTCAGCCAATTTTCTAAAGTATTCGGTTTTACCTTCGATGACAGATATTTACTTGAACGATTAGGAGGTGTGCCTACTTATTTATCACAAACCCACATTCCTACTCTATTAATGGCCCTGTTTACCCTCGGTGTTTTTTTTGCCATGAAGCGACTAAAACCGACTTGGCCAGCATCTATGTTTGCTATCGCATTTGGTGCCCTATTAGTGTGGGTTTTTAATTTAAAGCAGTTTGATATCAACACAATTGGCACTGTAACCGGTGGCCTTCCAGTGTTTAACACCCCTATTTATGATATTGGTATTATTCGTGAACTTGTCGTGCCTGCACTTAACTTAGCAATAGTTAGCTTTGTCAGTATGATGCTAACCGCTCGCAGTTTTGCAGCTAAAAATGGTTACGACATAGATGCTGACAAAGAGTTTAGAGCGTTAGGTATTGCGAACATTGGCTCTGCTTTATCACAAGGTTTTGCTGTCAGTGGTGCAGACTCTCGTACAGCTGTTAACGATGATTCCGGTGGTAAAACGCAATTAGTGTCGATTATCGCAGCGGGAATTATTGCTGTTATCGCCCTATTTTTAACCGCTCCCCTAGAATTTATTCCCAGTGCAGCATTAGGTGTTGTGCTTATTATTGCTTCAATCCATTTATTAGACTTAAAAGCCATTTGGCTATTAAAGCGTAAAGACAAACAAGCATTTTACCTTGCGCTAGCCACCTTATTCGCAGTGTTATTTATTGGCGTAATACCAGGCATCACTCTCGCTGTACTATTGGGGTTATTCCAGTTTATTCGCACCGTAATGCGCCCTACCGACAATATATTAGGTGTTGATATTAAGGGCGTTGTTAGGAGCCTTGATGCCACAGATAAAGCAAAGTCAGTACAAGGAGTCTTTATTTATCGTTTTAATTCTCCTTTAACTTACTTTAATGCCGGTTACTTTAAACGGCGTTTGCTAGAACAATATGCGCGGCAAAAAGACGACACGCAATGCGTTATTATCGACGCAGTCCCCTGCTTCACCCATTTAGATTTAAGTGTCATGGCCATGCTCGCCGATTTAGACGTGATATTTAAAAAACGTGGTATTCGATTAGAACTTGCTGGCAGAAAGCGGCAATTACTATCATGGTTTGAAATTGCTGGTATGACATCCGGTAAAGACGGCATCTACGTGCATTCAGATCTCTATATTGCCTTACAAAAAAACAGCGTCAGCCAATCAAGTGCCGAAGTAAACTTGTTCGAAACTAAAGAAGTTAAAGATGCCAGTACACAACAAGCCTAAATAAATATTAAGTCTTGTTGTTACTCATCTTCAACCGACTAACAATTGCTTGCATACAGGTATCTCTATCGACAACCCATAAGCCATAGCTTATGGGTAGCATTTCAATATTGGCACGACTAAATAGCTTATAGGTATCCAGTTCAAAGAAATCAGCCCAAGGTCCAGGGTAACCAATCAGATCGACAGCTAAGTAGCGGCCATGATAGCGGCATAAAATATCAACCTCGGTCCCCGCAACAGCATACCCAGGCCATGTTTCTATCTGCAATTTCATCAGCTCTTGTATTACATCGCGTTGAAAATCATCGACATCAGACAAACACGTATGAGCGGCTGCAAACTCACTTACCGAGCCTAAGTAACGTCTTAATAAATAATGTTCTGGTAACTGTGTTTCATCAATGGATAAAAATAAATGCTGTGCTTGTCTTGCCCGCGTTATAGTCACGTTAAAAACATCTGCTTTATTTAAATATACTGCCGCACGTTTTGCATCATTATCGACGGCAAAAGAGATCAACATAACATCGCGTTCCTCCCCCTGAAAACCAAAAGGAGTGGCGGCTCTGAGCTTATGTTTAATTATTTCAGCGTCACTAAAATTAGCGTCTATTTGCTTTGCTATAAAATCTGCTTGGCTTCGAAATGGCGAAACAATTCCGATACTGTGATAAACACCCGCTTCTCGATCATCACTCATTTGCTGTTTTATGCTCGCGATTACAGCGTTGGCTTCGAGCTGATTAACGCCATTTTTATCTCTTTCACCATTAACGCGATGGATAAATAAATGCCCACTGCTTGTACAAGGGCGATGCTGCATTACTTTTAATTTTGATTGATAAAAATAGCGGTTACTAAAATGAATTAACTCAGGTTTACTTCTAAAATGCTCATCTAAAAAGGCTAATTGCTGATCGCTATTGAGTGTATTTAATGTCAAATCTAAAATTGAATTATCACGATAACTAACAACCCCCTCACTCGAGAGTGATAGTTGATTCTTAGTGCGAAGCTGAGCCTCTTTTGATTTTGCTAAAAAAGAGTAATGCCTTAATTGCTTTGTATCGCCAACTACAAGCGCTCGTTTTGCACGATAAAGTGCTGGTAAACAACTGCTAATATTGCACTGTGTTGCTTCATCGATAATAACTAAATCAAACATTTGCGGCTTTAAGGGTAATACCCTATACAGCGAATTCAAACTCACTAACCACACAGGAAACGCCGCTAGCAATGATGAGTATTCTATATTATCAAACAGCTCAAACTGCCTTTTAGAAGTACGACTGCGAATAGCCTGATTAAACGCCTGCAGCGATTTACGCTGAGTGTTAACTAACGTTCGCAAATTAGTATTCTTTAACACGGTTAAATAACGACTAGCCAGCAGCTCTCTTTTTGTTTGTTGATCGTTAATTTCATCTAAAGCAGACCACTGTTTTGCAAGCTTTTTAATACTGCGCTGAGCCCACTTGAGATATAAATTGCTTAACCATTGAATGTCTTTATCTTCAAGCCTTTTAAGGCGTTGACCTCGGATTATCGCTTTGCGACAAAACTTATCAAACCGTTGCTCTAAATCATTAAGTAACACATTTTGTGCTTTTAGCTCTGATTCAAAAATAGCAGGGGCTTTTTCCTGCTCATCCGCTAAATAACCAGACAATAAGTCTGCAATATACGCTTTTAGATTTTTTAAAAACTCTTTTTGCCCAGCCCTGATTGATACTTCACTTAACGCAAAATTCTCATTCAATTTATCGGCAATCACATCAAGTGCCGGATCATTATTCGCGACAATAAGTACTGACTCACCTCGCGCCATGTGCTCTGCAGCAACTGCGGCAATGGTATAACTTTTCCCTGTACCTGGCGGCCCTGACACACAGCCTAAATGCGCATTAGCAGCAATCGAAATAACTTTCTTTTGTGGTGCTGACAATAAGCCTGGTAAGTAGTCATACTTTAACGACTTAGCCGTGTTCGGCGGCAAATCATTTGAAATTAAAGCATCTATAGGGGGCGAAAGCATCTTTGAGGCTATTATTTCTTCGAGCTCATGGATCACCCCTCGACTGCTGCTTGAACGTTCAACAAACACCAGCATAGAGGCAGGTAAAAGTGTCAAATTTTTACTTTTTAAGGCTTTTTTTATTTCGGCATAATTAACAAGCTCAGGATAATTTAAAAGTTCAAATACGTTTAGCGCTAATGGGCTTTGTTTTAATAATGAAGTCCAAAAATAAGCTGATTGAATATCGGCAGTTTCATCAAGAGGTTCTGCTTCTGGCATTAACAGTTGGGTGAGCGATTCATTAATTTCAGGTTGAGAGTCGATAACCGAAAAGTAATAATCATCATCTTTTTCTATCAAGGCTTCATTAAATAAGATAGGTGAAACAACTTGTTTTATCTCACCTTTGATCTCAAGCTTACCGACTAATATAAAACGCACATACAACAAAACACGTTCACGTTGATATACCTCAACACGCTTTATTATTGGCTCAGCAAACTCTTGAGGAATAGGCATTCGCGGTAAAAAACCTGAGCCTACATCATCCCTTCCTTCAAGCACAAAGCAGTCTTGTTTTTTTAATTTACTCAAATCCCATAGGTTTAAATCCGCGCTATCTTCTTTATAGCAATCGCGGTAATACGAAAGTACATTTTTACTACTCAAAATTTTATTCCATTTAGAAGATATTACTTTTTAATACCGTAAGCATCGAGATAATTAAGATAAATTTGGTCTTAACGTGTTGGAAACTACATTTCGTGACAATACGAAGTCAATTGCAACGTTTTGTTAAGCCTTTTCGATTGCACAGCCATAATCTAAGCTGTTATGTGCTTTTAACTGCACGATTCTAGAGCCTGCTCGAAATGATCTGCTAGCTCAACGTATTGGCTACCCCAGCCATTATCCATTGCAATTTCTTGCAAGGAGGCAGTAGGTAAGAACATGTTGACCATTTGCTCTGGGCTAGAAAGATACCCAGTAGACTTAACAGAGGCAAGGTTTGCTGAAACGACAACAAGTAGCTCTTCAGGTGTTTTACTACTGAACATTGATTCTTCTGAGTCACACAGAAAACTTTCAAGGTGTGTTAAAACCTTTTCCATGTTATCTTTCATTGCTTCAGTTTCCATAGAGCCCTATCGTCACATAACGTCGCAATCACGCGTGCATTGGCTTGTTAAGTTTGAGCTCCATAGGCTGATAAACCAAGCCTGCCGATTCGCCGATTTCGCCACTACGCTCAAACCCATAATTTTCATAAGCGGTCACTGAAGATAGCGACGCGCTAACGGTAACAGTTTCAACCTTCGCATGATTCAAGGCGGATATAAGCAGCTTTCTTCCAATACCACTTTTCTGTGATTCCGGCCGAATAAAAAGCATCGCAACATGGCGACCTTCCTTAAGCTCAATGACGCCCTCGACATTTTCGTTGTTCTCAGCAACCAGCATCAAGTTATCGCCTCTCATCCTATCGAGGAATGCATCGCGCGCAGCGATATTCGAAAAGGTTGTAATCCCCTCATCAGACAATGTGCTTGCAACAGACTGCAAAAAAGAGTCCATGCAAATTGCACTTACAGCTTCAAGGTCCTTCTCTTCCACCTTCCTGATGATCATCAATGTCCCCCAAGAACATAACGCCTCGCTTAACCGGCGCAAAATAGCAGGCTAAAATTAGCGACGAAGGAGCGCAAGCCTGCTGTTTTGCGTCCGTGGTTAAAGCGTTTGTTAGCTAGCAGCAAACACATATTTGCGGCCTAAATAAATGAAGTGTACTGCAACAGCTATTGGTATAAGAAGCCAAATTAATTCGACATTTATACCTAACATAAATGCAAACCCAAGGATTGAGCAAAAGCCGCAGATTATAAATAAACGTAATTTAGTAAACGACAAAAAATATCTGTTTGGCTCTAGAATATGCATTAAAACGGAGATAAACGCGAACATACCTAGAAAGCCTCCAACCTCAATAAGTAGCATAACCAGTGCACCATAATAACCGTCTAATATACCCATAATTGAGATGGGTATAGTGATTAAGCCTAGCCCTAGCAGTATGACTAAAGGACCAAACCCAATTATGGCTTCAACAATGATCAAGAATTTGTATATTGGTCTCATTTGCTAGCTAACAACTTATTAAAAGGATCTAAACCCGCGAGTTGCAGACAGAAAACCCTTTGATTTTTTTGATACTTTCAGTCTAACTCTGTATCTAAATGTAAATCAAGAGATTTATATTTGTTGTTTTTTGTTGTTGTAAAATACAAGAAATACCCCCGCGCATTGTTGAAAAAAACGATTTATAAATGCAAGAAAATAAAGCAGCTAAAGATGCGCAAAGCGTTAAGATGGGTGTCACTTTTGTGCTCTGGTGTTCTCCTTAGAAAAAGAACGCCACGCAGTAGCAACGTCAGTTTTTAAATTTGGCTATTACCGGACGGTTACGCTGTGCATATTAAGTAAGTTAATTCTTTTTGCATCTTATCTTAGTAGTCGTCGGCACTAAAAAGGAATGAAAGCTTTTCATGACTGAATTTTTTTTTGAGTTTCGTGTAATTGGGTGTTATCAAATTTTGATAGGTTTTAGAGGGTATGTTATTACCACTAAATTTAGAAATGAAGTATTTCACCTCTTTCAATTTTAGTTTCTGAAAATATTCAGGAATAGCATTTTCAAACGTACAATTATTAATCCCTAAATACTGTAGATGTTGTAAATCAGCAACCCATTTAGGGAAATCGATAAAATGTATACCGTCGAAATAGAGCGTTTCCAAATTTGAAAACTCTTTAACGTAATCCGGAAGTTTCTCAATTTTATGATGCGGGTTAAAATCAATAAGATCCAAGCTGGTTAAACTTTCTGGTATGGTTTTAATATCGTCGCCTACGCCCATTAAGTGAAGGCGCTGTAAAGCTGTAAATTGATTAAGCCCAGCATAAGCCTTTTTATCAAAAGCGTAGCATAACGTTATCTCTAGATCGTTTAGTTTGGGAGCCTCTAAAGCTGCTAAAGACGATAGCTCTGTACGCGATAGGGAAAGCTTTTCTAAATGAGGAAGCTGTACAGCAGGGAAATCTTTTATAATTTGGTTATTTTCTATTGAGAGCGCTTGTAAATTAGGCATCTGCTGAAGCAATTCTTTTACATTTTGCGCTTTATAATAGTCTAATTTTAATCCTTTTAATTGAGTAGCAGGGTGCACATTAAGTGCAGCTTCGCTTTCGTTTTGATTTTCTATAAACAGTTTTTCTAATTGCGGACAGTGTTTTAAAACATCTTTTATAGCCGCTGTTGACCAAATAACCTGTAGTTTTTTTAAGTATTCTGGCTTTGGAAAATAAGCAGAATAGTCAATCTCAGGATCTGCCGTTGCTTTAGGAAAATATAGACTTAAGCTTTTGGCTACGATTTTACTAAAAAAACTCTTCATATTGGAGATGCTTAGCGATTGAAAAGACGCTTTTTCAGTTTGTATTAACCTTTCTCCTGGAATAAACTCTTTAATGTTTAAAAGGTCGAGATTGTTAATTTTTTGAGGAAGCACATCACTTTCAATGACTAAATTAGGACATCGTTGAATTTCTAAAGAGTCAAGCAGGTCTATATTTTTTAGCGTTTCAGATAGCTTTTCTATTTCAGAGTTCCATAGTTTGAGGGTAGATAATTTACGGCATGCTCCTAGATTGGCGAATAAAAAATCACAATCATTCATCCCAAAACAAGCAATAGTTTCTAATGCTGGTAAACTTTCTAAACCGGAAGCAAGTTGTGGTAATTCCTTAATACTGTAGATTTCTAATTCCTTTAAATTCGGAAAGCTTTCAGGGTTTTTTATCATATAAGCTAGGAAATCTTCCCGATAAAGCGTCAATTTAGAAACCTGTAGAGTAGTATTAGTATTTATAATGTCTATCGAGTCATCTAATTGTATAACACCTATATCTGGCATAAAGACTAAAGTATCATCAATCTCTTTAACTTTTGGCAGACGCTTAAACCGTACTTTTTTTAGTGTTTTTAATTGATGGATGTTATCTGGAATTTTGGTAAGACTAGGGCAATCAAAAACTTTTATTTCTTCTAATATTTTCAAGGAAGAAAGGTCCGGTAAGGTTTTTAAATTTTCTAAATTTTCTAATTCCAATATTCTTATAGAAGTCGGAAGTTTTAATTGATCAATATTTTTAGTGGTTAAGCCTTTTAATTTTAAAGTTTCAAGATTACTAAGTTGCTGCAAATCTGTAGGCATTTCTAAGGTTACCGTTTCGCCCCCTTTAGCCTGATCAATAGTGAGCTCCTTAAGTTGCTTTAATTGGCTAAAATATTCTGGCACCTTTTGTAAACAAGGGGTTTTTAGCGATATGACTTCTAAATTCTTAAAGTTACTAAAAGAATCTGGGAGTACTGTATACGGCCCTTTAATGTAAAGCGTATTTACCCCACTTAGTGTTCCAAATTCTTCTGGAATACCACTTGCAAATACATTCGTTATGTTCAAACCCGTTATGCCTTGGAGTCGTAAAATAATAGAAGGATCTTTACTTATTTTTTTAGCAACGCTTTCTTCACTTAAAAAGAAACGTGTATACCCCAGCATATTATATAGCTTGCCAATAGGAAAACCTGGATCTATAGCTGCAAAATGCACAAGCGTACTGATGAGTTTTCCGGTATCATCTAATTTTTCAGGAAGCTTATTACGGGTTTTAAAAGCTTTTAACTGAGCTTTACCCGCGTATTTTTCTAAGATTTCTGAAATTTCTTTTACAACGTCTTTATCTCTGTAGAGTTTACCAATTAGAAAAAGCTCATAAAGACTATCCTTCGGATAGTTACTGCTTTCTTGAAGGTACTTGTAGTAAGAAGCTATATGCTCTATATTAAATTTCATTGTCATTTTATTTCTCCGAATTGAATAACCTTTCAATGTTGTCTGAAAGACTTTGATTTACTACACTATTAAATCAGGTAAATGATCTTCCCTTGAAACTCAAGACACCTAGCTTGCCGATTTATACCTAGTTTTAAACTCTTCGGGGGGGACTGATAGCCAAGATGGTTGTGCAGTCTAACTCGATTTTAAAATACTTCAATATAATCTAGTCTGAGCTAGTACATACTCATATAAGCAGGAATAAACTAGCGCTCTTATAAATGAGTCTAGGAGCGCTTCACCTTATACATTAAACACTCAAGTTACGTTCAAAGTTCACAATATCTACATCAGGTTTTACTTTATATAGCTGCGCTAAGCGACCACCAGACTTCACTTTTTCATCGACTTTTTCAAACATATCAGCTGCTTCAATACGCCTAATAATACTCTTTCGCTGTACTGGTTTACCAAGAATAGTTTCAATCACTAACTTAAACTGTCCAACAGTAAAGTGCTCTGGTAAACAATATACGGGGATCATTGAATAAAGCGCTTTCTGTTTTAACCGCTCTTTTGCTTGTTCAATTATAAACTTATGATCAAAAGCGACAGGTAATTCAGTTAGTTTATTTAGATCTATCCATTTTGCATCATCAACAGTTGCTATATGAGTTGATACTTGCGCCTCTGCAATTAATGCAAAATAAACCAAAGTAACACTAAAACCTCTAGGATCTCGGTTAACTCCTGAATACGTTTGTAATTGCTCTAAATACTGAGGGGCAACACTGGTTTTTTCTTTAAGTTTACGCAGCGCAGTCATGCCAACATTGTCATCAATATCAACATTTACAAATCCGCCAGGGAGACCCCATCTACCAGCAAAAGGCTCGCTTGCACGCTTTACCATTAAAACCTTTAAAGCGCCCTCTTTAACTGTGAACAGTACACTGTCGACTGTAAATAAAGGGTTTTTATATTCAGTAATATCGTAATGATTAGCCACAATATGCTCACGCTAAGTTAATGTCTTAATGACACAATAAATCAAACACTTCTCAATTTCAACCTATAGTACAATCATACACCTATCATAAGTTCAGTAATTTAGTTTAAAAAATAGCTTGAATGTAATGAGTACATTTGATAACTTATTTGTGTCGTTAGGACACAAACATTCAAAGGACAAAAAAATGAAAGTATTTAGCTATGACTCAGCAGGAAGTAAATCGTTAATCGATTATGATAATTTCACTTTTTCTGGTGGTGAAGAACATGTCAGATTTAATACCGCTAATTTTTCAGACTCTAAAAAAATAGAGATTTTTGAACGGCTAACCAACTCTTCAAACATGGTTAGATTAATGATTGCTGTCGATGCGTTAAAAAGATTAACAAATGAAAGCACACCTATTGAACTTGTTATTCCTTACTTTCCTTATGCTCGCCAAGATAGAGTATGCGTTGAAGGAGAAGCTTTAGGTGCTGCTGTTATGGCAAAGTTTATTAATAACTTAAACTTTGCAAAGGTTACTATTTGGGATGCCCATAGCGATGTATCTCCAGCTTTAATAAATAAAGTGAACAATATTGAACAAATTTCGCTACTCGCCCGCTGCGAAGAGCTAAGCCAACGTTTGTCACAAGGGGAGCTGACCCTTATTTCTCCTGATGCGGGCGCAAGCAAAAAGACCATTAAAATTTCAGAAAAGTTCAATGGTGTACCTGAGGTTATTCAAGCACAAAAAGTCAGAAACTTAAAAACAGGCGAAATAATCAAAACAGAAATTATTGGCGATGTTAAAGGTAAAAGCGTGCTGATTGCCGATGATATTTGCGATGGTGGCAGAACATTTATTGAGCTTGCCAAAGTTCTAAAAAATAATGGTGCAGTTGAAGTTTCTCTTTTTATTACCCACGGTATTTTTTCAAAAGGGCTTGATGTTTTTGAAGGACTAATAGACAAAATTTACACGACTGACTCGTTTAAACCAGCTAATGAATTTAAACATAGTAACAACATTAATTTAGAAATTATTGAGATGTAAGGAAAACACCATGACTATTATAGCTGCAAGTATGCAAAAAGATGTTTATAAAGAATTCCATAGCCGCGCCTATCACCCTGACGTAAGTGAAGTATATGCAAACTTCACATCAAGAAGCGGAAAGCTTAGTAACATAGAAAATAACGATAAAGTGGCGTTTGTTGGTCTACAGTACTTTATTAAAAGCTACCTTTTAGAAGAATGGAATGAGTTTTTCAAAGTGGATAAGGCAACAGCAGTTGCTAATCACAAACGTATTATGAGCTCAATGCTTGGTTATACTGTTGATGTAAAGTATTTAGAAGACTTACATGACTTAGGTTATTTACCATTGAAAATAAAAGCATTACCAGAGGGAACGCTAGTCCCTTATTTAGTTCCGCCTATGACAATCGTCAATACTAAAGCCGGTTTTCAATGGTTAACAAATATGATTGAAACGGTACTAAGCTGCGAAAACTGGCCAATCCAAACAAGTACCACAACCTCTGTTGCCTATTTAAAAGTATTTAAAGAATTTGCACAAAAAACAGCAATGCCTATGGAGTTTGTACCTTTCCAAGGGCATGACTTTAGCTTTAGAGGGATGTTCGGCAAACATGCTGCCGCTATGAGTGGTTTTGGTCATTTAGCATCAGGACTGGTAGGCACAGACACCATTCCTGCTGTTTTATTTGCCGAAAAATATTACGGCGCTAATGTAGATAACGAGCTTGTAGGTTGCTCTGTTGATGCAACAGAACATTCGGTTACGTGCTCATGGATCATGGAAGGTGAAATTGAGTTTTTCAAATACTTAATGAAAGAGCAGTCACCAAAAGGAATTTTAAGCGTTGTTTCTGATACCTGGGACTTTTGGACGTTAGTAACTGATTACTTACCACAATTAAAAAACGAAATCATGGCGCGCGACGGCACGTTAGTTATACGCCCAGACTCAGGTGATCCGGTTAAAGTACTCACTGGATATACTGTTTCACCGGTATCTGATTACAGTGAACTATTCACCACTCAAGATGAAGCTGAAAAAGAAGTATTACAAAGAGGCTACGAAGCATACCGTTTTAATGGCCAATATTTTGGCTTTGAAGATAACAACACCATTGAACTGATGGAATGTGAAGTAAAAGGGCTCATCGAATGTTTATGGGGTATATTTGGTGGCACCACAACGCCAAAAGGCTACAAGCTACTTGATGAACACATTGGCGCTATTTATGGTGATGCTATAACGCTAACCCGTCAACGCCAAATTTTACAAAGGTTGATGGATAAAGGCTTTGCATCAAAAGTCGTATTAGGTATTGGCTCTTACAGCTACCAATATGTGACTCGCGATACACATGGCTCAGCAGTAAAAGCAACGAGCGTAGTCAAAGCTGGTGAACGCTTAGCTATTTTTAAAGATCCTAAAACTGATGCAAAGAAAAAATCAGCAAAAGGGCTCTTAAAAATAGAGCGAGTCAATGGCGAGCTCACCTTGTTTGATGACGTAACCGAGCAAGAAGAAGCACAAGGACTGCTAGAGGTTGTTTTTCAAGACGGTAAATTAGTAAAAGAAACCACCTTGAATGAAATTAGAGAGTGTATAAACCAGCAAATTTAAACCACAGCTGGGGTTTAAGAGGTAATGTTCAAAATCGTTATATGAATAAACCTTACCTTGAACTGTCAGATTTGGTTAGTGGGATTCAATCAAATCTGACAGTCGCATATGCGTCATTTCGGTCATTCAAACAAAAAGTAGCAAAAAGCAAGATGCTACCTCATACGCCTTGTTAGCAGCTCTTTGTTATGGCTTGCCGCGTAGAATGCTTTGTAACAGTTCATAATTACGCCCCACCAAATTACCTACTTGGGGAATGGATGCCAAAAACTCTGAGTTCAATCTAAGCTTGGCTCTAAACTCTTCATGTACAATACAGTCATCTATAAAAGGCCCTGCAGAATTTGCGTTTATACCGCAGTAAAATGAGATCGCATACATCGCTGCAAACGCAATGTCGGGATTTTTGCTACCTGTCATTTTAACGAGAATATATTGAGCAACTGCTCCGTACTGAGGACATAAAATACTGACCAAGCAGCCCTGCCATTGAAGACTTCTGTTTTGCGATACTTCGCTAAGTGTTTTCCAATCTTGCTCGTCAAATTTTTCGATAAGCTTTTCAGCCATTTCGGACTCCCCGCCATCACACCAATCCATTGATTCGTGATCGCTCTTGTTAAGGAAATCATCTAATTTTTTGAATGCAGTGGATGTCATATCGTTCTCAAAAAGCCTCAACGCCTTGCTCAGCTGCATTTTTGGAGTGGAGCAATTTGTTAAATATTAATATTTTTCAATTTGCACCGATTTAATACTTTTAAGTATTTTTCGTTTTCTGTTGTGTTTTCGTTTATTAGAATTTCGTGCATCCATTCGCAATCAGTATCTCTTAAAAACGTTTCATAACCATTCATTTTCAAAAGTGAGCTTATATCGAATTTAGCTTCTCCTCCTCCACTTGCGACACCTCTGCCAATGACTTCACCTGCTCGAAAATAATATTTATTATCACTTTCTTCCAACATTAGGTAGTGAATTTCTGGTGGGTTTCTATCAAGATGTTGCACTTCTGAAACCAAATGTGTAGCCATAGTTTATCCCACTGTAATATCCAACGAGCCTTTAGCTTAACTCGTTTTTAATTTATGTTTATTGATGGTTAAACCATAGCTGAGCTCCTATATTGATTCAATCGTTTACTTCTATTTCATGTGAAATATAAAAAGAGGATTTACTGTTGCTTTAATTGCCGTTTTGAAAGGTATTACAGGTGTTTTAGGAAGTATTTTATGTAGATACCCACTTTAATTTATCTCTCAAAATTGAACCACAAAACTTGCCGTGTAGCTAAAAACCTAAATATTTCCACGCTTAAAATACTTATAAAAACTGATTATCGGAATCAAAATTTTAATTACAGACAGCCAAATAATTGCATTGTTGCGGTGTGAATGTTTAATTAATGATATTCAGCGCTAGGCTAATAACTTTCACTGTTACTAAGGTTCGCTCGTCGTTTCCAGCCTTAGCTTTCACAATAGCTCGTCTGTGAAGATAGTCGACCGACTGCACCATGGAATACACGAGTAAACTGCGTTATCAGTTTTAACCAGTTCTCAGGGCTAATATTGACTCGATCTAGTACAGGATCAGTGTGTTTAACTTAAAAGTAGGAGTCATACCAACTCTCGGCTCAACTGCCGAGATCAGATTACAACCGCTTGTTAGTGCTATTCCGCTGCATATGTTTTGACGATATTGCCATAATAAATATACTTATCCATGGATTTATCCGCGTAAGCATCAGAGTTATTTATGTGTCCATAACCCCCAACTTTAGCTAGATTCTTCCCGTCCTTGAAAGATATAGAAATCCCATGTTCAATCTCCCAATCGCATCCACCTGTAAATTGACAGAAAAATTCCTCAGTTATAGAGCTTCTGCTAATTGATAAAGATGATATATGTACGAACTCAAATATATCATCTTCATTCTCCTGAGCTGGCATATCTTCAAGGCACTCTTCTCCGACGTCTAAGACAAAGTCTCTATAGTATGCGAATAGGTGCTCCTTGAGATATTCTCTGTCACCTTTGTCCAGAGCCAATGTATTATTTAGTGTTTTCTCTAATTCAGATTTGAATTCATCTAATTCTTGATCATTGAAATCAAGTCTTATCTGAAGCTTTGAGTTGTTCAGAAAAGGGATCGATAATTCCGAAGAAAGCCAATCATACCATTCTTCATCGTATTCACTTTTCACTTTAGTAAAAACTATGTTTCCGATCGCTAATTTCATACGATTTCTCACGAAGAACTAACGAGCCTGTAGAATTACTCGTTTTTAATTTATTTTTATTGATGCATTAACCATAGCCGAGTTCCTATTTTGATTCAATCGTTTACTTCTATTTCATATGAAATATAAAAAGAGGACTTAGCGTTGTTTTAATTGCCGTTTTGGAAGGTATTGCAGGTGTTTGAGTGGCTTATTTGAGGTGATAATGGCTCACACTAATTAGTGCGTCGTGTTTTGCAGTTTTTCTAGATTATGAACAAGGCAATACAGTTGCCGCAGAATGACGTGAAGGCATTCACTTCTATTTATCCACGTAAGGGCAACTGTTTATGCTTTTACCAATAATGAAGCCAGCAGCCTTGAATAATGCCATGATCAGGTTAACTGATGAATGTCTCGGCTCTGGCATCCTGCTTCGCTCTACCTTCTAAATCCATTTAGTCGAAGTGCCTCAGCGATCCCAAAAGGATACGGGAAAAAACTGGCTGCGATGAAATCACAATAAGAGATTACTGCGTAACGCGCCTATATGTGTTGTGCATAAATTAGTCACCGCCACCAGAGTCGCTGCTAGAAAAACCTCCATCACCCCCTCCGCCATAATGTGAAGAACCAAATAGAGCACCAAAAAGCCCAACTCCAGTTACGGAAGTAATTGTATTGTTCATTGACTCGCTAGATTCATTAACAGGTGTATTAGCTTTGAAAGTTGCAACATCACAATACATTAAATATGCATAATGAATATGCCTTTTATCAAAGCCCATTTCATCAATGGTTTTATCAACTTGACCTTTGGCATACGTTGCTGAACCGCCATACCTTTTAGCTAATGCGGGACGAAGTTTGTATTTATACTTTCGAATCGTTGAATTTTTACCAAACATTGTTGAAACTCCCTTTACGCCTAACGTCTTATTGAACACCATTTTGGTGGCTTATAACACCTCAAAACGGCCTATATTACATACTCTGATAATTCTATTAATAATTACCTTTGTAAACAAGTAATTAAAATAGCTAAAATCAAGGCTTGTTATTTTGCATCAAAACAGCAGTGAATAATGTTATCGGGCAAAATTAAAATATTTATGGCGGTGGGGCTAAATTTAACTTATACCAATATCTGCATACAGCTCACAACTGTCTATCAGATGAAATATAAACCGGTGTGTCAAAACTTTAAGATCAGATAGGTGCTACTACAGTTAATAACCACCAGCTGATAAACATATTTATCAGCTGGCAACTATTATTTTTTCTCATTCAAGAGCAGTAGCTACAATTTAACTAGTGCCCTATAACTTTAAATGAAATCGAACTTGGGTATTGTTCACTATGGTAAAGTTTATGTTGCGCTTTTACGAAATCTTCAGCCTTGGCTTTAAAGATATTATCAACATACTTTTGTGGGTTCATATCCATAAATGGAAACATGCTACTTTGAACTTGAATCTGTAACTTGTGCCCGCGTTTAATGGTATGTAAAACATCCAGTAATTCAAAATTAACTAAAGTGGGTTTATTTGCCTCAAATGGTTTGGGCTCACTCATGCTGTCTCTGAAACGACCACGAATAATGCCCCATCTAACTAATTCGTGGCGGTTACCTGTGGCTTCATCAACTTTGTTAGTGGATTCATCCATACCAGGAAATACATCAACTAGTTTTACAACAAAGTCCGCTGCACTTTGGCTGGTAGAAACATACAAGTTTAGATCTATAGCACCTGCAATAGTTTGATCTTCTTTAGCTACATCACTATTAAATACTAATACATCGGTACGTCGAGCTGTAAAACGCTGATCTTCAGCCATATAAGGTCGATCCCAACCTCGACTTGTATGTGCAGAGTGTGGCACTGGTTTATTAGGGTCGCTAATATAATCGCTCGAACCACCTTGCTTATCTGTTGAAGTTAATAATTGCTCGTTGTTACCAAGATAAAGCGTCACATCGCTCGTTTCTTTTGGCGGCCAAGTATCAAACTCACGCCATCTGTTTGCACCCGTTTCAAAAATCGTCGCTTTCGCTAAAGACGCTTCTTTAGTGCCTTTTAAATTATGCTTAAAAAATGGCAGTAACATATGCTCTTGGAACCACTCACTGGTATCAAAGCCAAAATTAGCTTCGCCCATTTTGTCGCCTTCTCCGCGATTCCACTGACCGTGATACCAAGGGCCCATAATGATATGTACATTATCTTTTTTATTGTGCTTAGACATTTTTTGATAGGTCGCTAATGGCCCATACAAGTCTTCAGTGTCATACCACCCACCGACAATTAGTGTCGCTGGCTTTACATTATCAAGATGTTGCAAAACATCACGCTTTTGCCAAAACTCATCATAATTAGGATGCTCAGTTAATTCATTCCAAAAAGGACGCTCGCCATTAAAATATTTTTTATTTACGTTTGAAAGCGGGCCTAATTTACGGAAAAATTCATAGCCATCGGGTGTTGTAGAATCCATTCCTTCAGGCCAATAAGCAAACTGACCTTCCCGTTGTTTATCAAAGGTATCGAAAAAGATAAATGCCATTGGTGTTGAAAAAGCTCCGTTGCGATGAAAGTCATCATAAAACCAGTTAGCAATAGGAGCCTGTGGTGAAATCGCTTTTAATGCTTTGTGACTATTAATTGCAGCCACCGACGTGTAGTAACCAGGATAAGAGGTACCCCACATGCCTACTTTGCCATTGTTGTTTGGGATATTTTTAACTAGCCAGTCAATGGTATCGTAAGTATCGGTTGCATCATCAACCGCTTTACCACCTTTGTCTCCGGCATCTTGAGGACGCATATTTACATAGCTACCCTCAGACATAAACTTACCGCGAACATCTTGAAAAACAAAAATAAACCCTTCTCCTTCAAAAATCTCACTGGGCCCTAACTTGGCTTTATACTTATCTACACCATAGGGAGCAACACGATACGGCGTGCGTTGCATCATGATTGGATATTTACTTGATTTATCATAAGGTACATAAACCGCTGTAAATAATTTAGTACCATCGCGCATTGGTATTTGGTACTCGTATTTAGCATAATGAGAGCGAATATATTCAGCTCTTTTATCTTCCTGCTTATTTTCTTCTGCTTGTATGAAGCTTGCAAAAATTAAACAGCAAAATAACCCTATAAATTTTGTCATTTTATTATTTTTCATAAAGTACCTTCATAGTTAGTTTAACTATGTTTTTATTGATGAATTTTCAATCTAAACTTACTATAGCCAAAAGTGTGATGCCATAACAACGCGCTAAAGTAGGCTAAATCAGCGATAAAAGCCGATAACCTCTGAAAAATAAAGCCTTTAAGCACTAGTGACTCTTTAATCAAACTAATTATTCAGTCGGTATTATTAAAACAGCTACTTTGCCCTCAGAACCTGCAAATAAAAAACGAGCATTACTGGCGCTTAATGTAAAATAGCCGGTATTATCATATTTTGGATTAGCAAGTGGTTGCCACGTATTTCCTTGATCGTATGAAATGTCACTGCCTGTTTTACCCGTTGCAATGCAAGCGAATGCGTTACATGCCATCGCACTTCTTAGTCCACGGTCACCCGATTTAACATGTTTCCAACGATTTTTTGTAACGTCATACCGTGCCATATTTGGATAGTTTTTGTCACGTTGCAGGTAATCACCACCAACAACAAATAAATCATCATCACTATTCAAAGCCAGACCATAACCACCAGCAGTATCCGCGCTACGATACAAAGGAACACTTTTCCTTAGCCAAGATAGTCCACCATCATTTGAGTGATAAACAGAAGCCGACTTTCCACCCGTTGTTAACCATGCTTGATTATCTTTTCCTACAATGAGTGTATTACCACTGGCGGCAAATGCGGACTCTGAAGGTATTAAGCTAGGTAAATTTACTTTATCGGTTCGTGTCCATGTTTTGCCGCCATCTTGTGTACGTTTAACTACATAATAACCATCGACAGGATCACCCATTAATAAACCATTGTCTTGATCCCAAAATGCAATTGAATCAAAAAAACCTGCCTGATCCTGATTCTGTAACAATAATTGCCAACTTTTACCTGCATCTGTTGTTTTATATAATGAAGACTGTTTACCTGAGCCAACACTCATTACAATCGCGGTTTGCGTATCAAACACCGCAATATCACGAAAATCATTATTTATGCTGCTTTTTACACTGCGATCATGCCAATGTTTACCGCCATCTTGACTCACCCATACACTATTATTGGTACCTGTGACCCACAACGATTGATCAAATATCGCCGAACCACGAAGTGAAGGCTTACCATCAATCAATGTATGCTGAAAACCATCAACTTGCTGAGCAATAGCTAAGTGGCTAAACACAAAGAAAGTCAGTACACAGAACGCTGTTAAGCTATGAAACGCTGTTATTATCATTATGAATCACCGATACCAATTAGTTTATTTTATAGTAGTTAACATAAACGCAGAGTAAGTTAGTCATCCGTCCTTGTTAATCTTACTCCATCAACAACCATTGACCACTGCCCATCGCTAAAAAATGGTGGTTGCGAAACCTCAAAAGTTGTATTCATTATAAGCATATCAACTAAGAAATTATCGCCATCAAACTCATCAACGGATGATGAAATAGAAGTTCCACCTCGTTGATAGTCAAAAGTTCCATCTGGGAGTATTTCTAGATACATGCCAGGACCTTGCCAATAACCTATATAAGCAAACTTATCTGCGGGTATTGGCTTACTGCAAGCACTCAGTGCCAACATAATAAATAAAGTGATAACTATTTTTTTCATTAGTTTCATTGAGACTTCGCTAAATTAGGTAATTCAGTGTAGCAATAAACACCTCACACTTACTACTTGTGTATCGATAAATTAATACAAATCATAGTAATAGCGTATCCATTAGATTGATGAGTGACTTTATTGCACACTAAACCATAACGTGTCTATTTTACTGCAAGCGCCACCATAACATTCGCTAAAAAACCAAGTAATAAATGCTTAGTACTCAATACTAATCAGAATATAGTTAATAGTAGAACGACCCAACAACCCATTTACTACTTGGAAAATACATTTAGTTACTCTAGTATCAACTTGTCTAGGCTAACTATTTGCATTTAAATGAAATCATTTCCTTCGCTGTATTTTGCTAATCTATTTTTAATTATTGGCACCGGTTTACTCACCACCTATTTAGCCCTCTATTTAGGGAAAAATGGCATCTCGACCTTTTGGATCGGGTTAATGACCTCATGTTATTACATGGGTTTGTTGCTTGGCTCAAAGCTTGGTTATCACCTTATTAAATCGGTCGGCCATATTAGGACCTTTGCAGCCAGTACCGCCGCTGTTTTAGCCTGCGTTGCAGCACACGGCGTTAGCGATAATATTTATTTATGGTTAGCCCTGCGACTATTTGTAGGCCTTGGTATGATGTGTAACTACATGGTGCTCGAAAGCTGGCTCAACGAACAAGCTGCACCAGAGTCTCGCGGGCGAGTGTTTTCGTTTTATATGATCACCTCTTATCTGGGTATGATTTTAGGTCAATTTGCATTAGCCGAATTCCCAGAGCTTGGCTATGCACCACTATTTTTAGTGTGCATGGCACTGGCAATTGGCATTATTCCTATTTCAATCACTCGTAGGATTCACCCCAAGCCATTAAAACCAATTCAAGTCAGTCTGTTTGACTACTTTAAAAAAGTACCGCAATCACTTACAGCTGTTCACTTTGCGGGTATTATAAATGGCAGCTTTTACGGCCTTGCACCAACATTTGCCAAGTCATCTGGGTTTAATTCGTCAGAAATTGCCATTTTTATGTCTGCCACTATTTTTGCAGGTCTGATCGCGCAATGGCCAATGGGGATATTGTCGGATAAAGTACGTCGTAGCGTGTTGATCCGCACCAATGCGGTTGCGATTGGTGTAGTTAGCCTTGCTTTATTTTTTCTACCTATTACGCAAACACTCGCCTTTGCACTCACTTTTATGTTTGGCTTGTTCGCCTTTACTTTATATCCATTATCCTCAGCCTTAGCTAATTCACGCGTTGCAGATGAAGAGCGCGTTGGCGTGTCATCTGCGTTATTAGTTGTTTTTGGAGCCGGTGCAGCACTTGGTTCAACTGCCAATGCACAAGTTATGACCTATTTTGGTCACCAAGCCCTTTATGCCTCCATCGCATTATTAACGGTGATAATGTACTTATTACTCACTTACATTAATTCGAAACAAAAAGTAGAACAACCAGAGTCGAGTGATTACGTTGTAGGCACATCAGACGTTACCAACTCGCCACTGGCTGCGACCATGGATCCACGAATAGAAGAAACGACTGCCCACGAGCAAATGTTGGTGGTCGATGAAATTGATGATGAATATGAAGAAAACAATGCAGTCTTTGATACCGAGGAACCACAGGGTGACCTGTTTAAAGACTTTCAAACGCAAGACGAAACCGCAGAACTAAAAAAATAGCAATTCATTTTCGATATTACAAAAGCAGGTAACAGCTTCAATTTACCTGCTTTAATTGAGCAGCTGATAATTTACGCTCAGAAAGGTAGCCTATAAGATGACCTTTGTCATTGCCCGCATACGTTTTAAACTCCCCGCCTTTATGCTCCGCATTTTTATAAAAATGAATGTTGTATAAATTAAGCTCACTTCGGCTGGCCCCCCCAAGCTAAGTAAGTTAATAGCTGCCTTCAATCGCTTTTCCAAAATTAATGTAGCTTTTTAGGCCCACTACGAACAAGCTCTTTACCGTTTTCAAACACATCTTGTGTAACCCAGCGGCCTAACAACAACTTATGGTTATCATCAAGTACAGCTACAAACGGGCGACCATTGGTATTATTGGTCGCCAGTGCCACACCGGCTATATTTTTTAAGCCCAATCCACCATTATCAATCAGTAATAAAAAAGCTTCTAGCTCTGCGAGGGTGTCAATTACATCGTTATCATTAATCATGCTGTTTACTCAGTTATAACTTAATGAGTGAAGGATAACAGTTTATGAAAATAGGCTCTAGAGGCTGATTAAACGTTAAAGGTGGGAGTTACGACCCAATACTCAACGTATTTATTTGCGCTTACTCGCTCTACATCCGATAGTAGCCTTTGCATTGAAACTATTAAAACTGCTTATATAGGAAAACCATGATCAAACGACTTTTAGCCGCAAGCTTAATCTTCTCTTCGGGTTCTGTTTTTAGCGCTAACCCAACGGTTGAAGAGCTGCGTATTAAGCAAGCCACAACCGCTATGCCACAAGTTTTAGATATATTTTCTGAGGATATCGCGCAATTTGAACAAAGCTGGAAAAGCCTAAGAAACTTTAAACAGGCAACTGACTTACTACATGATTACTCAAGCCAACTCTGGCTCAACGCCAAACAACACATTACCGTCACTAAAAGCTACGATGACAGAGCACTTTACTGGGCTCGCCTACTTTCAAGTAAAATAATCCGTACAACAAAACCTGAATTTGCATTAACAACTGCCGAGCAAAGCGCATTATTAACAATGCTAGAAAATGGCAGCAGAGGACGCACCGACCTAGCCTACTCTAAAAACACCACCAAAAAGATTTTACTAACTGGCTTTGATCCATTCTTACTGGATAGAAACATCAATCAAAGTAATCCATCCGGTGTAGCCGCATTATTACTCGACGGCCAAGTAATTACTTATCAAGGTATCAGTGCCGAAATAAATACTGTGATGGTGCCTGTTCGCTATGAAGACTTTGATCAAGGTATTATTGAAGAACTACTCGCCCCTTATTACGCTCTGAATAACGTAGATATGATAGTTACCGTGAGCATGGGTAGTAAAGACTTTGACCTTGAACGCTTTCCAGGTAAGCGGCGCAGCGTAACCGCCCCCGACAATGCAAATATTGTCTATGGCGGCACAGCAAAAGCGCCACTGATTCCAAGTTTAAACGACCGTCCACTCCCAGGGAGTGAGTTTGTGCAATTCAGTTTGCCCGCCACGCAAATGCAGCAAGCCAAAGGGCCATTTCCGATAAATGACAATCATAAAGTTGTTACACTCGAAAAAGCCTTTGAACCTAAAACTTTAGCTGAACTAAAAGATGCGATTGCAGTAAAAGGCGGCGGCGGTGGTTACCTGTCTAACGAAATTTCGTACCGCAGTATTCGCCTGCGCGATCAACTCAATTCAGATATTCCTACTGGGCATATCCATACGCCACGTATAGCGCAGTTTGAACCAGAAACAGAAGCTAAAATAGTCAAACAAATTCAAGCAATGTTAGAGCAAAGCCTATTAGCCCTTTAAAACACAATAAAACATACTGCTATTAGCTCTACAACTGATAGCAGTTGAAACAACCACCTACTTTTAATTGAAATAATACCAATCACTGCTTCAATAAATTAAAACAGAAATTATTTCAAAGATGAAAAAGTGCTACCCCATCTCCTTAAACTTTCCTTGCTGCTGGATCATACAAAAATCAGACTACCACTGACTGGTACCTATAAAGTAAAGAATAACATTGCCTTTACATAATTTTTTGTTTATAAAAGTGGATGGTATTGGTAGTTATAATAGGTAATTAACTAACAAATATAAATATTAAACATTGGCATCCAAATCACTTTCTGCAATTATTTTAAACGGATATAATTCCTTATGCATATAAGCAAAAATCACATAAAAACAATAATAATTTCTGCGGTTGCAGCATCAACTTTAGCAGGTTGCGCTACAACATCATCTAAAGTTGTTGAAACCCCAACAGTTGCTAGCTATAACACTAACTACAGTGGCACTAAAAGTAAGTTGGTAGTTGGGCAATTTGTTAACCGTTCAAGTTTTCAAAATGGCATATTCTCATCTGGGCAAGACCGTTTAGGTAGCCAAGCTAAAACAGCATTAATGAGCCACTTACAACAAACAAACCGTTTTAGTGTACTTGATCGCGATAATATGACCGCACTTGCTGAAGAAGCAAAACTAACTGGTACAAAACAAGTTATTAGCGGCGCTAAATTTGTGGTAACAGGTGATGTGACAGAGTTTGGTCGCAAAGCTATTGGCGATCGACAGTTGTTTGGTTTATTAGGCAAAGGTAAATCACAAATAGCTTACGCTAAAGTAACACTAAACATTGTCGATGTTACTACATCAGAAGTTATCTACTCAGTTCAGGGAGCTGGTGAATACAGCCTATCTGAGCGTGAAGTTATTGGTTTTGGTAGTACCGCTTCATACGATGCAACCTTAAATGGCAAAGTGCTTGATTTAGCCATTCGTGAAGTCGTAAACAAGCTTGTTACAGGACTTGAATCAGGCCTATGGGGCAGTAAATAATGAAAAGGCTAATTACTTTAGCCTTAGTATGTGCTGCGCTTACAGGCTGTAGCTCAACTAAAGAGCCTATCTATTATTATGGCGAATACAGCTCAGCCGTATACGCATACCTAAAAGCAGATGAAGTAACAGTTGAACAGCAAATTAACATGCTTGAGCAAGTTATTGCAGATGCAGCAAACAAAAGTAAAATTGTTGCACCTGGCTTGCATGCTCATTTAGGCATGCTGTACTTTGAAACAGGTGACCCTACTTTAGGTGCTAGCCACTTTGAAACTGAAAAGTCACTTTTCCCAGAGTCGGTTCAGTATATAGACTTCCTTCTAAAATCTGCGAAAGGCGTTTAACATGTTGAACTTTAAATCAATAACAGCAACTGCGCTGTTTGCATTATTAGCGGGTTGCGTTTCGCCACCACCGACTCATGATTACACAGCGTTTAAACAAGCTGATCCACACTCAGTTATTATCCTGCCACCGCTCAATAATACACCTGAAGTTATAGCGCCTTACAGTGTAATGACCCAAATGGTTGCACCTATTGCAGAATCCGGCTTTTATGTTTTTCCTGTTGCGCTCGTTGAGCAAACCTTTAAAGGGAATGGCCTTTCAGTTGCAAGCGACGTGCATCAAGTTCCTATTAAAAAGTTACACGATATTTTTGGTGCTGACTCGGCACTTTATATTACTATTGAAGAATACGGCACCAGCTACGTTGTAATTTCAAGTGAAACAGCTGTAACTGTTTCCGCATCTTTAGTCGATTTACGCACTGGTGAACAATTGTGGCAAGGTAAAGCAAGAGCTTCCTCTGCCGAGCAGCAAAATAATGGCGGCGGTGGACTTGTAGGCATGCTGGTAGTGGCAGCAATTAACCAAATAGCAGAAACTGTAACAGACAAAGGTTTCGAAATTGCTGCTATCGCATCAACGCGCTTACTTTCATCAGACGCTTACAACGGCCTACTATATGGTCCTCGTTCGCCTAAATATGGCCAACCGGTCCCGAGTGAAAAGAAAAAATAAAATGCTATTCTGATTAGCTAATTAAGTATTAAAAAAGGTAAGTTTATGAGGCCGAACCGTACAACGATTCGGCTTTTTTCTAACATATGGCTCACTAATTTAGTATGATTGGTATGATTTTTAAATATCTAACCTCCACCTTGAAATTACCTAAAATGCAAACTTACTTTTAAAAGCAAGCAAATATGGCTGCTCAGTCTATATCGCTAGTGACGTTGTCACTCATAACGACAGCCTATAAATTATCGTTTTTGGGTAAAAGCGTTGAACTGATAAAAAAATGGCAAACTAACAAAGCACAGCCTATTCCCTGATTGATGTCTGATCTAGAGGTTTTATTTATCAAAATAAAACATAAACCACTGATTATAAATAACAAAGTAAAAACTTATAATTAAACAGATTATTTTACTTATTCAGCTCTCGACATTGCAAAAAAAACAACGTTATACTATCACTTGATGAAACACATGAATTTACACTCACTCAGACACAATAAAACGCTATTAAAATATTTAATGGTGCTTTTACTGCTGTTCAGTGTTTTTTCACAGTGGCACTCAACTGTTCACGCAGTACAAAGCAGCACAGAGTGCCAACTCTGCATGAGTTCGTTTGATTTTGACGATTTAATATCTCCTACCACCAGTATATTTGAACCTGAAAGCAACCGCTACAGCGCTGTTTTAGCCTTACACTCCCCGCAATTTAGCGCAACCGTTGCGTTTTCAGGTAATCGTGATCCACCGAATACTCTTTAAAGTTTACTGTTAAAAAACCGTTTTATAAAGACTGTTTACCATTGGGTAAGCAGCCAGTTTTAGTGCAAATTTTAGAGATTAAACAATGAAAATTAAGTATTCACCATTAGTTTTGGCGGTATTAACTGCTATCAGTACACACGCAATGGCAGCAGAGAAACAAATACAAAAAGATGAAAGCGATTTAGAAAAAATTGTTATTACAGCTTCACCGCTTAAACGTACCGTACTTGAATCAAGCACCCCAGTATCAATTCTTAGTGGCGAAGAGCTTGATCAGCACCAAGCAGCAACCCTTGGCGAAACCTTAAAAAATGTGCCAGGTGTACACAGCTCTTATTTTGGACCCGTTGCCAGTAGCCCAATTATCCGAGGATTAGATGGACCTCGAATCAAGGTTGTACAAAACGGATTAGGCGCATCTGATGCATCACGCGTTGGCCCCGATCACCAAGTATCAACCGAAACCTCTACGGCCACACAAATTGAAGTATTACGCGGCCCTGCTACTTTGCTTTATGGTAGTGGTGCAATTGGCGGCGTTGTTAATGTGGTTGATAACCGCCTCCCCATTGAAAGACAACAAGGTATTACTGGAGAAGTATTTGCTCAGTACGATAACGTAGCAGATTCAAAAACAACATCTACTGATTTAAATGCCGGAACGGGGGACTTTGCAGTTCATATTGATGCTTACAACCGTAATACCGGTGACTATAAAATACCTGCTCCCGCTGATATTAATGAACATGGTGGCAGTACTAAACTCTCAAACTCAGCAATCGATGCACACGGTTATAACTTAGGAGCTGGCTGGATCACTGACGATACACGCGTCGCTTTTGCCTATGGCTCAATGGACTCAGAATACGGTTTACCGGGTGAAGATGGCGTATTTATTAAGTTAAAACAAGACCGCTATCAAGGTGTTGTTGATTGGAATAATCTTGACGGTTTTATAAAATCGGTGCATTGGCAAAATGCATATACTGATTACCAACACTCAGAAATTGAAGGGACTGAAATAGGCACTACTTTTAAAAATGAAAGTATCGAGTCTAGACTATGGGCAGAGCACAGCGCGGTTTATGGTTGGCACGGTATAATGGGCTTACATTATAACAAAAGTGATTTTGAAGCGATTGGCGAAGAAGCCTTCACACCACCAACAAAAACCGACAGTTTAGCCGCATTTTTAATGGAAGAAAAACAAACAGGTGCTTTATTGTGGCAGCTTGGTACACGCGTGGAGCAACTAACCCATAAAGTGAATAACCAATTTTTTGATGAGCTATCAAACGATAATAGTATCTCATTTGCAGATGAAGATTACACGGCGGTTTCAGGCTCTGCAGGAGTAGTTTGGAGCATTAACGACAAGCACTCATTAGCATTTAATTATGCATATTCACAACGAGCTCCTTCGGCATCAGAAATTTATGCCTACGGCCCACACATAGGCTCAGGCACATATGAAGTAGGCGGTGCTTTTGATGTTGTTAATAACAGTGATGGTACTTACTCTGTGGCTCAAGTTGCCCAGAGTATGGATAAAGAAGTATCAAACAACTTAGACGCTACATATCGCTATAACGCTGATAGCTGGAATGCCAGCATCAGTATATTCCAGAACCAAATTGACGATTATATTTACGAAGACTTTAGCAACCTTGTACTAAGTGATGGTGAGTTTATTACTTCCCAAGCTTATGATCAATTACAAGATACAGGTGCAGCTTCAGATGAAGAGACTGATGGCTTACCTGTGGTAAATTTTGCGCAAGGAGATGCTAAACTCTATGGTTTTGAAGCACAAGTTGACTGGCACTTAAACGAACAATGGCGTCTGGATGTGTTTTCGGATTATACCCGCGCTAAACTAGATAAAGGCGGTAACGTACCAAGGATCCCACCATTACGTGTTGGTTCTTCAATACATTATGAATACGGTAATTGGCACACTGAAGTAGAAGTCACTCGCAACAGTAAGCAAGATAAAATTGCTGCAAACGAAACCACCACCGACGGCTATACCATGCTATCAGCCGCTGCTAACTACTACCTTGATTTAGGTAACGTTGACATGACATTGTATTTAAAAGCCGACAATCTAACCGATCAAGAAGCGCGCGTGCACTCATCTTACTTAAAAGACGAAGCACCACTTCCTGGTCGCTCATTTAGTATAGGTGTAAGAGCGCGTTTTTAAACTGCGCTTGCTATAAGTGTTTGTTAAATAAAACAGCTCTTATACCAATCGTGTTAAGTTAATGACCATTTATAGCGACAGATAAATACAGTGATAACAAGGCGTAAATTTTGACATGTAGTTGTTCTACTTGAAAAAATTATAACGCAGTTAGCGCTTTATTTAGCTCGCTAGAATGGTTAAATAT